>JBDHGL010000012.1:0-51961 GCA_039589875.1 Gemmatimonadota bacterium | reverse complement strand
GCGGGCAAGCACCGGGTGGGAGGCCAACCGGCTGCGTTTCCGGGCGGCCCTCGGGCAGGCACGCGCTCTCCTAGTGGAGGACTACGCGCCAGCCGAGTACAAGCAGCTGCTCGACGGACTGGCGCCGCTGCTGGACGACCAGGACTACTGGTTGTACCAGGCCGATGGACTGGCTCTGTTCACGTCGCCAGGCCTGGAGCGCAGATACCGCCTGCCGATTCCGCTCGAGGAGATCGTGGTAGTCGGGCAGTCCTTTCATACGAGTCCGCTGCTGGAGCTTCTGCAAACACCGGAGCGTTACTGGCTGCTCGCGGTCAGTCAGAAGGAAGTCCGTCTGAAACAGGGGACGGCACGCGGCCTGACTTCGGTCGACCTCCGCGGCGTGCCCAAAAGTCTGATGGAGGCGCTCGGCAGTCAGGTGCAGCAAGACACGCTCTCCCATCGTGCGTCGGGCTACGGCAGCCCGGTATTTCACGGCTACGGCGTCGGAAAGGACGACTCGAAGACGGAGCTCGAGAGGTTTTTTCGGCAGATTGACTCGGGACTTCGGGATCTGCTCGGCGACGATTTGTCGCCTCTCCTCCTGGCTGCCGTCGACTACTACCACCCGATCTACCGGACGGTCAGCCGGCTGGACAACCTGACCGCCGACGGCATTCAGGGAAATGTCAGCGCTTGGAGCGACGAGAGACTGCACGAGGCGGCGTGGCCCATCGTCGAACGTGAAGCCGAGCGCAAGCTCGGGTTGGCGAGCGATCTCTGGGACGCGGCGTTCAAGCAGAAGAAGACGGAGACCGATTTGTCGGCCGCGGGACGGCTCGCCGTCGGGGGTCGGATTCGCCTCCTGTTGACGGAGCGAGGGCGCCGACTCTGGGGCCGCATCGATCGGACCGTTGGAACGGTCGATTTCGTCCGGGAGGCGGGAGACGATCCGGGTGACCATGCGGTGGAGCTGCTGGACGAGCTAGCCGAGATGGTGATCCTCCGTGGAGGCAACGCCCTGGTGGTCTCGCCGGAGCGAATGCCCACCGACACCGGCGTCGCCGCTGTGCTTCGCTAGCAATACGCATGTTCTGCGCGGCGTTTCGCACGGTGACGGCCTGAAGCGGGAGATTCAGGAACGGCGCATCCGGCGGTGGATAGTGTACTTAGGTATCGGTAGCGGAACGGAACGGTGGTTGAGAGCGAGGAAGTGATCCAGAGGGAGGCTTCGGGTGATCCTACCGAACGTGCGGATGTTCTTTGGCCGAGACGAAGCCAGCTGGCTGGTCAAGCTGCTGTCAGGCGCCGACGTGCGGGATCGGCGGCACTGGGAGGAGGTGCTGGCGGATAGCGGGATCGATGCGCTGCTCGATGATCCGCGGGCGGCGGAAGCCGTACTTCGGCAGGGCGGGCTCCTGCTTGCTCCGCCCAGGCTCGTCCTCTACGTCCTCATTCGAAGATCCTTCCTGGAGCGAGGGCTCGACAGCCGCATGCTCGCCGACTACACGACCGCTCTGGTCTACGAGTTCGGCAAGCGGGGCCGGTCGTGCCGAATCGCCGACTCCGACGAGAAGGAGTACCACTATCTCGTGGATGTGCTCGCCGACCTCACCGAGGCAGATGGTCGACGGGCCTTCCTGCTCCGGGCTCACCTCGGGAACTTCGCCCTCTGGCTCTCCGGGCTCTTCCCGGACCACATCGTAGCGCGAGTCCATCGAAAGGGAGGTCCGGGCCTCGATTACTACGAGGAGATGGGACGGACCGGCTTCAGTCTAGCCGCCCGCGATCCGCACGCGAGCGACCGGTCGTTGGAAGCTCTCTACGAGGATGCGGCGGCCACCTTCCCGGCCGTGAGAAGGGCCTTGAACCTCTTCTCGGACCGGCACTTCTTTCCGATCGCCAGATCACCGGTCGATCGCTTTCTCAGACAGACAGCCGACGATTTCGATCGAATCCACCCCGCCTGATCGGGCGATTTGAAGCTTAGCGGCGTGAGGGATATCTTATTCTCATCTTGATGAGAATAAGGCACAGGAGCCAATGAGAGCAGTGGAGACCCGACCGCCGCTGGGTTGTGCGGCGGTGATGATGGGCGTTTTCAGGGCTGCCCTCCAGGAGCACCATCTCCCGGTCACGCAGCAGCGTGAGTCGATTGCGCAAGTTCTATTCGAATCGGGCACGCATCTGTCCGCCGAGGATATCGTGGAGAAGCTGCGGGAGGGGGGCGAGAAGGTGGGCAAGGCCACCGTGTACCGAACCCTCAGTCTGCTCGTGAAGGTCGGCCTGGCTGTGGAGCACGATTTCGACGAGGGCTTCAAGCGGTACGAGATGAGCGCCGGACCTTCTCGGCACGATCACCTCATCTGTACGTCCTGCGGTGTGGTAGTGGAGTTCCAGCGACCGGATCTGGACACGCTCCAGTCGGAGGTGGCCGGCGCACACGGCTTCCACATCCTGACCCGGCAGGTGAAGCTCTACGGCCTGTGTCCCACGTGCGAGAAGTCGGCGGATGCAGGGTTCCTGCTTGCAGGCTGACGTGAGACGTCCAGTTTGACGGCAGGCGAGCGACTCCGCGAGCTTCTCGCCGAACGATCCTTTCGAACGGGCACCTTCGAGCTCTCATCAGGCGCGACTAGCGACTACTACATCGACTGCCGGGCCACGACGATGCATGCGGCCGGGATCGTCGCCGTCGGCGAGGCCGCGCTGGAGGCACTGGATGACCTCGGCTGGGTGCCGGATCTGGTCGGAGGGCTCACGATGGGCGCCGATCCGATCGCCTACTCGATAGCCGGTGAGAGCTGGCGTCGCGGAAGACCGATACACGCATTCTCGGTTCGCAAACAGCCGAAGGGCCACGGCACGCATCGGTTGATCGAGGGTTGCTTCGAACGGGGTGCCCGGGTCGTCGTCGTCGAGGACGTGATCACGAGCGGCGGATCGGCTCTGCAGGTTTGCCACGCGGTACAGAAGGAGGAGGGAGAGATCTTGGGTGTGCTGGCGCTCGTGGATCGTCAGGAAGGTGGCAGCGAAGCCATTCGAGAGGCGGGCTTTTCCGTGAAGTCGCTATACACGCCTGATGATCTTCGCGCAGCGGCGACGTGATCCGAAGGACTCTTCTGTTCTTGAGCGAGCAGGACCGCTTCAAGCACCTGTTGTTCCGTCTTCCGGGTTCACGTGGCGTGTCTTTGCGCTTCGTGGCGGGCGACGATCTGGCAGAAGCGATCACTGCAGCACAGCGGCTCAACGAGGGCGGATTCCGCGTCACGCTGGACTTCCTGGGCGAGAGCATCTCAGACCACCAGGAGGCACTGGTTGCGACCGGTGCCTATGAGGCGAGCCTTGACGCGATCCACGAGAGCGATGCGCGATCGACGATCTCGCTGAAGCTGACGCAGCTCGGCCTGGACATCGACGAGGCTTTCTGCGAGCAGAACCTGAGGTCCATCGTCAGCCACGCGGAGCGGCTCGGCAACTTCGTCCGTATCGATATGGAAGGCTCTGTCTACACTGAGCGCACGCTGCAGATCTTTCGGCGCGTGTTTGCCGACCACCAGAACGTCGGCGTCGTCATCCAGTCCTACCTGAAGCGAAGTGAGCGAGATGTGAGAGAGCTGGTGTCGCTCGGGGCGCCGGTGCGGCTGTGCAAGGGTGCTTACCAGGAGCCCCCATCCGTAGCCTTTCAGGAGCGGCAGCAGGTGGATGCGAGCTTCATCTCGCTCATGCGGCTTTTGCTCGATGGAGGCGCTCCGGCCGCGATCGCTACCCATCACGATCGAATGATCGACGCGACGCTGGAGCACGCCGCGACCAACGGGATCATGGACGACGCGTTCGAGTTCCAGATGCTGTACGGGGTTCGGCGCGATTACCAGAGAAGGATCGTGGAGGACGGTTACGAGATGCGGATCTACGTTCCGTATGGCGCCCAGTGGTATTCGTATCTCATGCGTCGGATGGCGGAGCGCCCGCAGAACCTGCTGTTCGGAGTTCGCGCGGTGCTCGGGCGTTGACCGTCCCCTTCATCGGCGTAAGAATCCGGCGGAAAAACGGGAAGCTGTCGGGGTACAACGAGGGACCATCAGGAGGAAAGTTGAGCAGGGACGATAAGCAAAGAGGGCGGCGCCTGATGATGGCGCTTTTTCTGGTCTCCGCCGGAGCTTGGGTGGGGGGGTGCCAAGGGTCCGGCGACGCGGAAGCAGCGCGTGGCTCCGGTTCGCAGGCGGCCGTCACGAGTGATCCGCAGTCGTCCGATCAGGACGATGGTCTGCGCGTCGATGCCGAGCGGGGAACCGTAACTCGTGAGGTGATGATCCGGGTAGGCGGCGTCCCCGTCAGCGTGGAGATTGCCGACGATCCGCAGTCGCGAAGCCAGGGCTTGATGCACCGAGACTCGCTGCCCGAGGATCATGGGATGCTGTTCGTGTATCCACAGGAGCAGACCCTCTCCTTCTGGATGCGGAACACCAAGATCCCGCTGGACATCGCGTTCGTAGACGGAAACGGCTCCATCCTCGAAGTGCAACAGATGGAGCCCAATGACGATGCCTCACATCAGTCCAGCCAGCCCGCCATGTATGCCCTGGAGCTCAGGTTCGGCTGGTTCGAGGATCACGGAGTGGGGCCTGGCGACCGAGTGGAGTTTTGAGAAAATGACCAGCAAAACGATGTTGGAGGATCCAGCCGCGCTGCAGGCAGAGCGAGAATCAGCGGAGCGGATCGAGAAGGACTCGATGGGCGAGGTGCGAATCCCGGCCGGGATGCTGTACGGCGCCCAGACGGAGCGCGCTCGACAGAACTTCCCGATCAGCGGCGTTCGCTTCGGGCGTCGTTTCATCCAAGCGCTCGGAGCGATCAAGGGAGCATCGGCCGAGGTGAACCGAGCGCTGGAGCTGCTGGATGCGACGAGAACCGAAGCGATCCGCCATGCCGCGCGCGAGGTGCAAGATGGTGAGCTCGACGCCCATTTCGTGCTGGACATATTCCAGACCGGATCGGGCACATCGACCAACATGAACGCCAACGAAGTGATCGCGAACCGGGCCATCCAGCTGCTGGGTGGCGAGGTGGGGTCGAAGGAGCCGGTCCATCCGAACGACCACGTCAACATGGGGCAATCCAGCAACGATGTGATTCCGACCGCGACGCACGTCGCTGCGGTCGTGGCGATCAAGGAGGATCTGTTGCCGGGACTGCGCCGCCTGGCCGAAGCTCTGAGCGCGAAGGCGAAAGAGTTTGATGACGTGCCGAAGGCCGGCCGCACACATCTGCAAGACGCGACGCCCGTACGCCTGGGTCAGGAGTTCGGAGGCTACGCGAGCCAACTGGAGCACTCCATGCGCCGCGCCGAGGCGGCCGTACGGACTCTCGATGAGCTGGCGATCGGAGGCACCGCCGTAGGCACCGGGATCAACACGCACCCCGAGTTCGGGAGGCGGGTGGCGGAGCACCTCTCGAGCGAGTTCGGTGCCGATTTCCGGGAAGCGGAGAACCACTTCGAGGCTCAGGGATCGCGAGACGCGGTTGTCGAAGCGAGCGGGCTCTTGAAGACGATCGCCACGAGCCTCATGAAGATCGCCTGCGACATCCGCCTGCTCGCCACCGGTCCCCGCACCGGCCTGGGCGAGATCAACCTTCCCGCCGTGCAGCCCGGATCGTCGATCATGCCGGGCAAGGTCAATCCCGTGATGGTGGAGTCGGTCTGCCAGGTGGCGGCGCAGGTTACCGGAAACGACGCGGCGATCGCGATCGGAGGGCAAGCAGGCACCCTGGAGTTGAACGTCATGCAGCCGGTCATGACGCACAATCTGATCGAGTCGATTCAGATCCTCGGTTCGGTCAGCCGCCAGTTCGCAGACCTGTGTGTGGACGGCATCACCGTCAACTTGGAACGCTGTCGCCGTAACGCCGAATCCACCGCGGCGCTAGCTACCGCGCTCGCCCCGTCGATCGGCTACGACAAGGCGGCTGAAGTGGCCAAACGGTCTCTCCTGGAGGATAAGACGCTCCGCGAGATCGTTGCCGAGGAGGGGTTGCTGCCCGAGGAGGAGCTGAATCGGCTTCTCGACTTTCGTGCGATGACGGAGCCGACGATCACCTAACCGCTCACACGTCTTCTCCTGGAAAGGACGTTCCGACATGCGATTGATCGCCGGGACTCAGAAAGGGGTCCGGGTGCTGCGCTGGGTCAAGGGCGAGCGCCAGGCAGGGGCTCGAGCACGAGCACTCGAAGCCGAGCACATCAAGGCCACGACGGCACGTGGCGCGTCGGTGTTTGTCGGCACGGGCAGCGGAAAGGCGTTCGTTTCGAAGGATCGCGGCTCCTCTTGGGAGCCCGCGCAGCAGGGGCTGGAGTGCGACGCCGTCTGCAGCCTTGTAGCCGGAAGCGGCGCCTCGGCGCGGATTTACGCCGGGACCGAGCCGGCCTCAGTTTTCGTGCTCGATGACGGAGCTCACGAATGGCACGAGCTCGAGGGCTTCAAAGCGCTCGAGGAAGCCGAGGAGTGGCGCGGATACGGTGACAGACGGGCGCATGTCCAAACGCTCGAATCGGATCCACACGCCGAGACGCGGCTGTACGCCGGCGTAGAGGTCGGAGGCGCCTACGCGAGCGATGATACGGGCCGAAGCTGGGCTCCCATGGATGACGGGCTGTATGAGGACGTGCATCAGCTCGCCGTCGATCCTCGTACCGGTTCCCGCCTCTACGCTGCAACCGGCGGCGGCCTCTATCTCAGCAGGAACCGTGGCCTGTCATGGGAGCGGCATCCCGATGAGATCGGCTCCCTCCACGCCACGGCGTTGCTGGCAAAGGCCGATCGGGCCGGGAAGACGCTTCTCTATCTGGCGACGGCGGACGGTATTCCATCGACCTGGACCCGCCGTGGCGCGCGAGCCCGACTTCACGTGAGTCGTGACGCAGGTGCGACTTGGAAGGAGGCGTCCGTGGGGGCGCAACGGTTTCGCAAAGACGCGTACACCGTCCTGGCTGCCGACCCAGAGGATCCGGAGGGCGCGTTTATCGCCACTGCGGGCGGCGATATCTACCACGGAAGCCGTGGTGGAGAATACTGGATACGGATTCATCACAGTCCGGACGCGATTCGGACGCTGACCGTACTGTGAGCTCGAGCAAAGGGGAAACGGGACGCATGGAGATACGTGGCATTCCAGCGGCGACCGCTTGGCTCGCACTGGCTCTCGGGATCGCGGGAACGCCGGTCGGTCACGGAACACCCCCTGCCAGCGCTCAGGAGAGGGCGGTCGCCGAGGCCGTCTCGCCCGATCAGGCCTCCACGAAGTCGACCCGGCTCCGCCTTACGGTCGAATCGACCTTCGGCTCTTCGGACTTCGCGACTTCGGCCTACACCGCTCGGTGGCGAGCCGATGGGTCGTCCTGGACGATCGTGCGCCCCGATGACGAAGAGCGGGACGAACTCTGGGAAGTCGACGCCGAGAGCGGCGCCGATCGGCTTCTCGTCTCGGCCGACATGCTGCGGCCGGCCGTCGGCTCCGAGTCGATTTCGTTGGATGACTATGCGTTCACGGCCGACGGGCTCCGAGTTCTCATCCTGACGGATTCGGAGATGATCTGGAGACGGAGCAGGCGCGGCCGCTACTGGGTGTTGGATCTGGATACCCACGCCTTGCGCGCCGTGAGCGACGATCCCGGCCCACAGATGTTGGGCAAATTCTCGCCCGACGGCCGGTTCGTCTCGTTCGTTCGCGAGCACGATCTTTTTCTCGCTGATCTGAGCACCGGAGAGGAGCGGGCGCTCACGACGGACGGCGACGACGAGATCATCAACGCCACGACCGACTGGGTCTACGAGGAGGAGCTTTCCTTCTACGACGCGTACCGCTGGAGTCCCGATGGACGGAGGATCGCGTACTGGCGGTTCGATCAGAGCCCGATAAAGCCCTTCTATATGATCGACGATCTGGAGCTCTATCCGGAGCCGATACCGGTACGATATCCGAAGACCGGCACCGCCAATTCCAGGGTCAGGGTGGGGTCGCTGGAACTGGAGACCGGAGCCACGACCTGGTTCGACATCGGAGCGGACCCGGAAGCCTACGTCGCTCGAATGGACTGGGCGGAGTCGTCCGATGAAGTCGCGATCCAGGTTCTGAACCGTCACCAGAATCGACTCGAGCTTCTCATCGGCCAAGCCTCATCCGGCGCTACCGAAGCTGTGCTGAGCGAGACCGATGAGGCATGGGTCGACGTCCAGGACTACATGACCTGGCTCGACAGCGGTCGGCGGTTCATCTGGGCGAGCGAGCGCGATGGCTTCAACCACCTGTATCTGTACGAGCGGGATGGTACGCTCGTACGGCAGCTGACGATGGGTCGGTGGGACGTCACGTCGGTCGATGCCGTGGACGAGGCAGATGGGATCGTGTTCTTCACGGCGGCAGCGCCCAGCGCGCGTATGCGATCCGTCTTCGCCGTATCACTGGCCGGCGGAGAGGCGCAAACGGTGGTCGGCGGAGCCGGCACCCACTCTGTCGATTTCAGCCCGGATGCTCGCTGGTTCATCAACCGTCACTCCAGGCTCTCGGTGCCTACCGTGACCGACCTCCGGGCCTCCGACGGAAGCCTCGTGCGCGTGCTCGAGGACAACGCGGCTCTCGCCGCACGGCTCGATTCCGCGGGGATTCGCGAGCCCGAGTTCTTCGAAGTGGAGGCGGCCGATGGCACGCCCCTTCATGCCTACATGATCAAGCCACCGGATTTCGATCCATCCCGCACCTACCCACTGCTGCTCTACGTGTATGGCGGGCCCGGCTCGCAGACGGTCGTCGACGGCTGGGGCGGCACTCGCTTCGTGTGGCATCAGCTGCTCGCACAGCGCGGCTTCATCGTGGCGAGCGTGGACAACCGCGGTACCGGAGGAAGGGGTCGCGACTTCAAAAAGCAGGTCTATCTGCAGCTCGGCAAGCTCGAGGCGGAGGACCAGCTGGCGGCAGCCCGTCAGCTGGGTGCCCTTCCGTTCGTGGACGCTTCCCGAATCGGCATCTGGGGATGGAGCTACGGAGGATACATGACCCTACTGGCCTCGTTCCTGAGCCAGGGCGAGCTCTCGTTGGGCATGTCGATCGCGCCCGTTACGAGCTGGGATCTGTACGATACGATCTACACCGAGCGCTTCATGCGCACGCCCGCCGAGAACCCGAGTGGATACAGCGCCGGGTCTCCGATCACGCACGCTGCGAAGCTCGAGATCCCACTGCTCCTCGTGCACGGCACCGGAGATGACAACGTGCACTTTCAGAACTCGGTGCAGCTCGTAAAGGCACTGGAAGACGCCAACCGTCAGTTTTCCTTCCGGATCTATCCGAACAAGGCGCACGCGCTAGCCGGTCCCGAGGCTCGCGTCAACTTGTTCAGCATGCTGACCGAATACATCCAACAGCATCTAGGAGCTGCGGCACGGCCGACGTCATGAAGGCGCCTCTTCTCCGAACGTTGGCGGTGGCCGCCGTGATTCTCATCCCGGGTGGCTGTGGCCGGCCCGCGGCTCCGCAGACCGAGCAAAACGGCGGTTTGATCGTCGTCGTGGTCATCGATCAGCTGCCGCAGTACCTGGTCGAGCGCTACGACACACTGTTCACCGGCGGATTCCGAAGGCTCTTGGACCACGGCCGCACTTACACACAGGCCTTCCAAGAGCACTCCCGCACCAGCACCGCTCCGGGACACACGACGATTGCAACCGGCCTCTACCCGTATCGGCACGGGATCGTGGCCAACTCCTGGCGCGAGCGGGTGGACGACGCTTGGGTCGACGTGGAAAACTTCGCCGATTCGACGGAGAGCATCATCGGTCGGGACCGACGAGGGTTCTCTCCCCGGAAACTCGAGGTGTCGACTCTGGCCGATTGGCTGAGAACGGCCGATCCGGATACGAGGGTCTTCTCCGTGTCCGGTAAGGTGCGCGGGGCCGTGCCGCTGGCCGGCCGAGGCCGGGGCCATGTCTACGTGTTCGACGAGAGCTACGGTCCCACCTTCGTGACATCGACCTACTATCGATCCGACGTCCCCCCGTGGGTGCGGCGCTTCAACGAGGGACGGCTCGCCGAGCTTCTCGCGGACTCCGTCTGGGAGAGCAATCTACCGCCGCCGGCCGCCTGGGCCTCACGGCCGGATACCACGGAGTACGAACATGGCGGGAGATACGTGGACTTTCCGCACGAGTTTCGAGCCGAAGAGGAAGCCTGGGGAAGCGACCACGAAGACTATCTAGACTGGTGGCAGCACACTCCGATGTCGGACATCGCCGCGATCGAGCTGGCCAAGACGGCGCTGAGCGCCCTGGAGCTGGGTCAGCGGGCCAGCGTGGATCTCATGGCTCTCGCGCTCTCGGCGACGGACCGGATCGGCCACATGTACGGACCCTTCAGCCGGGAGCAGCTGGACAACCTCATGCAGCTCGACCGGGCGCTGGGCGATCTGTTCGCTTTCCTGGATGAGGCGGTCGGGCCGGATCGCTATTGGGTTGCCCTCTCGGCCGATCACGGCGTGGCGCCGGCTCCCGAATACCTTCAGGAGCAGGGTAAGGACGCTGGACGCATCGCCCCGGCGACCGTGCTCGAGCTGATCGGCGCGATCGACACGGTGGTCGCGGTCTCGATTGGTGAGCTCAACTCTCGCCGCGCCGAGGTGCTCGAGGGATCTGATCTGGTGGCCGAGGCCTTCACCGATGAAGAGCTGGCGAGAGTGGATCCGGAGGCGGATGTAGCGACGGCCGCGGACAGCTTCGCGATCCTGTACCGTCGCTCGTTTCGGCCGGATCGGGTGTTCAGCCTAGGGGACCGCGGCGTCCACGTGCGTGTTCGTGAGGGCTGGGTGACAGGCACCTCTACGGCGACGCACGGCTCGCCGTACCCGTACGACCGCCACGTGCCGTTGATCTTCATGGGTCCAGGCGTCGAATCGGGAGGGCTGGACACACGGGTCACCACGGCAGACCTGGCGCCGACGATGGCTCGGCTCGCCGACATTCCGATCGAGGCAACGACGCACGGCCGGCCGCTTATCGATCGCTAGTCGAAAAGCAGAAGCTGTTCTCCGCCGTCTCCGGATTCAGCCACGCCCAGCTGCGCTTCGGCGGCCACGGATTCCTCCATTTCCCCCGCCAACGTCCGAGCCTGCTCTTCCCTCTCATCCCCTGCAACCAGCTCGGTTACCCGGTTCGGATGGGTGAAGTGGAGGAGCACCCTTGGATGATCCCGCATCGTGCCGGCCGCCCGGTAGACATCGCCCTGGATCTGGTAGCGCCGTGCGGTCGCTTCGATCTCCGTCTCGCCGATCTGGTGGGTCTTGAAATCGATGATCCAGCTGGTCGCATCACGACCTCCGCCGTCCGCCGAGCGGGAAGGTCGGTAGAGGTCCAGGGCGCCGACCTCCCAGAGCGTGGGCTCGCCGAGCCGAATAAAGCGGAGCTCCCGGTAATGCTCTCCGTCGACGTACCACTGCCACTTCTCCCCCCGTATGACGTCTCGGATCTCCTTCTCCAGAGCTTCCCTGTAGGCGGTGCCGGGTGCGGCCGTGGCCTCGATCTCAAGTGCGTCCGCGGCGCCGATCCGTTCGTCGAGCAGCTCCGCTAGCTCTTCCTCCTCCCGGATGCGCTCCAACACGTCGTGGATGAGCTTGCCGCGTTCCGTCGGCGGCAGGTCGGAACCCTCGCCCGCCGAATGCGGTGCGAACCGCCAGGTCTCGATGATCCCGTGGAGATAGCGTTGCGCCCATTCTTTCGTGTCACGCTCGCGCTTCATCGCTTCGGTGGCCGAGGTCGTAAACCGTGTCTGTGGCATCGGCAGCGTCTTGCTGAAACTGGCGAGCTCCCGACCTTCGAGGCCATCCATCCAGTCGAGCCTTACCTCCGGCGGTAGATCGGGGGAGGGAACCTTGGCAGGCTCGAGGCGCGCCTCGACGAGATCCTGAGCCGCCGAAAGCCAGCCGGCGTAGCTGTCGCTGCTGGCTTGCGGACCGACGACCAGCAGACGGTCACGGGCTCTGGTAACGGCTACGTACAGCAGGCGCGCCTCTTCGGCGCGCTCCGCCAGGGTACGGCGGGCATGCAGGCGAGAGGATCGGGCCGTCCTCTCGTCTCTCTTCGGGCAGAGCACGGGGCCGAATTCCGGATCGCTCCAGAACTGGTTCGTGAGCCGGTCCGAGAAGCGCTGGCCGGTACCGACCAGGAAGACCAACGGCCATTCGAGGCCCTTCGCCCCGTGGATCGTGCTCAGCGTGACGACGTCGTCCTCCTTGCTGTACAACGGCGCTTGAGGCACCAGCGTGTCGAGATCGTCCCAGCGGTCCCAGATCTCGAGGAACGTACCCAGGGGACGATCGCGGTAATCCTCGAGGAGCGTGAGGAATTTCTCGATATTGGCCAGCGCCTCGGCACTCCGCTCCGTCAGCAAGAGGTGCAGACGATACCCGGTGTGCTCGAGGAGATCGGAAAGGAGCTCGTCGAGCGGAGCCCTCCCGGCCATCTGGCGAGCCCGCTTGATCGCATCCAGGCCGCGGATCAGCGACTCTCGTTCGATACCGGCGATCCGTTCATCGTCATCGGTGTGGGCGAACCAACCCGAGCCTTGTTCAGCGAAGCGATACGCTTGTCGCAGCAGGCTGCCATGTCCTCCTTCGATCCGGAGCCTCGCGATCACCTCGTCCCTCAGCCCGACGAAGGGAGATCGAAGAAAGGCGAAGGCTCTAAGGTCATCGCGCGGGTTGTCGATGACCCGGATCGCCGTCACGAGATCGAGGATCTCCTGCGCCTCTGCGAAGCCGGTGATGCCCAGGCTGAAGAAAGGGATCCCGTACCGCCGCAGGGCGCGCTCGTACTGCTCGAGGCCCGTCGTGTTTCGATAGAGGATTGCGATGTCCCGAAAGCGACAAGGCCGCGGAGCGCCCGTCTCCGGGTCCTGCACCGTCAGATGGCCGACCATCTCCACGATTCGCGTGGCGACATGTTCGGCTTCGGCATCTCGCTGCCTCGCTACCGGGCTGGTATCTGCGGCCAGCCACTCCACTCCTCCCGCCGGTGCCTGTTGCCTCCCCGGTACGAGGTCTGAATACGCGACGTGTGATTCCGGAACCTCGCCAGCGACCGCCTCGCCGATCTCGCCAACCGCCCGCCCGGCCGCTGCATTGGCGAAAGCGATCACCGCCGGGTCGCTCCGGAAGTTGCGCGTGAGCTCGAGTGGGCCCGCCGACTGGCAAACAACCTGCCGCGTCTCGTTCCACACGGAGATGTCAGCTCCGCGGAATCCGTAGATGCTCTGTTTCGCGTCGCCCACCAGAAAGAGCTGGGGCCCATCCCGATCCGTGGAAGGAGAGCCGGCCAAGCCTGCGATCGCGAAGGCGATGTCCCGCTGTGCGGCGTCCGTATCCTGGAACTCGTCGATGATGAGAACGCGGAATCGCCTTTGCAGCCGGGCGATGGCCGGACGTGCTTCCGGTCCGGTGAGCAACGACCGAGCATCGAGAATCAGGCTGTCGAAATCCCGCAGGTTCTCGCGGCGCAGGTAAGCCTGCCATCTTTCCTCCGCTCGCATTGCCAGCTCGAGAAGCTCCTGGCAGCGTTCGAGCTGCGCTTCCTCTTCCTCGACGGCGAAACCCGGATCCAGGGCCACGAGTCGCTCCATGGAGCCGGCACCGTCGGTGAGCCAGGAGTCGTATCGATCGCGGTGCCATCGAAGGTCCCGAAGGACCTTGCGAACGTGGTCGATCGTCCCGTCGACGTTGGTAAATCCACGCAAGCCAAAGCGCTGCAGCAGCGTTCGAGAGCCTCTCTCGCCGGCCTCCAGTCCCTCGAAAAGCACGTCCTTGATCACTCCGTCGATCTCCACCCGAGCCTCGCGCTCGTCGAGCACTCGGAAGCTCGGGTCGATTCCGAAGCGGAGGGCGGTCTCACGAAGGATCTCGGCGCAGAAGGCGTGGATCGTACCGACGGAAGCGCGGTCGATCTCCCAACGGAGCCTTTCCGAGTCTGCCGATGCCTCAATCTCACGGCGGAGCTTCCGCTTCAGGTCGTAGGCTGCCTTCTCCGTGAAGGTGATCGCCGCAATCTCGCGCAGAGAGGCTGGGCGCGGGCAGGCGGGGAGGGACTCGCCGCTCTGAGCGGGGCCCACATCCAACCCCAGGAGCCAGAGTATCTTGCCGACGATCGTCGTTGTCTTCCCGGTGCCGGCGCTGGCGGCGAGTAGGGTATGGCCCTCGGCCGTGATGGCACGGACCTGCTCCGCCGTCCAGCCGAAATCACTCATCGAACCGACTTCCGGCATCCAGCCGCGCCCGCGTCCTGCAGACATCGCGGCCCGGGTACCAGTCCTTCCAGTCCTCCGAGCTCGCGTGGATGGCTTCGAAGAGTCCGGCTCTCGCCCGCGCCGGGATCGAAAAGGCGACCTGCAGGGCCCGCACGAAGTTGTCGTCGTCCCACCGTATGCGCCGGGTTGCACCCGGTTTCTTTATGGAGCGGAATCCGCCGCTCTCGATCGGTAGCTCGAAGTGATCCCGCAGGACCTTCATGTAGAGAGGCATCTGAACGAGGACACCGTCGCGATAACCCTTTGGCCGGGGCAGCCAGCTCCGCTTGTAGTCGACGACGCTGAATGTCTCTCGGCCGGACTCGCCCCCCCGATCGACTCGGTCGATCCGCCCGAGGACCTTCATGCGACACGTCTCTCCGGCCAGGTCATGTCCGGAGAGAACCACCTCGCCGCCTTCACGCGGAAAGCCGAACGAGAGCTCGAGTCGGGAGGGGCGTTCGCCGGTATCCGACAGGTGCTCGAGCTCCCATCTCAGATAGTCCTCCACCGAGTCGGACACATCCTGGCGGGTGACCTCCCAGAGCGCCGGCAGGCCGAGCCAGTCACCACTCTCCTCGGTCTGGCGAAACACCTCCTCCGACACCTCTTCCAGGATCTCGGAGGCACGACCGTCGAAGCTCGAGGGCAGGTCGTCCTCCAGCGCTCCGAAAAATCGTTCGAGCACCGAGTGAGCGACGATGCCGAAGGTGAACACGCCCGTCTCTTCCTCGGCCTCGGCCACCTGCCGGAGGCGCATGACCCGTTCGATGAAAAAGAAAAAGGGGCACCGTGCGTACAGCTCGAGCTGGCTGGCCGACCAGCGGTAATCAGGCCCGAGCTGCTTGCCGAGTGCGCGGAGCACCTCAGGATCGCGGATGCAGCCGTTCCACGGATTGGGTCCCAGGGCGGCGGCCTCGGCGCCGTCCACCAGAGCCGAGCCTCGTTTGGCTTCGGCGTAAGCGACCAGAACGGCATGACGGAGCCCGTCGACATCGGAAACGACCAGCGACTCGGCAGAGCCGGACCGGCGACGAGAGGCAAGCTCGGCCGCTGCCAGCGCGCGTTCTTCACCGGCTGAGACCGGATCCGCTTCGAGATCAAAAGATCGCGGCAGCTCGCTGTCCGCATCGTGCGACGGCACCATCAGGGATGGCAGACGCGGTGTGCCGCGCGAATCCATCGTCCGGTAGGTCACCGTGACGGATCCTCCGTTGGTTACCGCTCGCCAGAGATCCCGCTCCCGCCGCATCGTCTCGTCCACGTGCCCGACCGGTAGCCCTGCTTCGCGGAGCTGAACCCGTTCCTCGTTCGACAGCACCCCGCCGCCGGGAGGCGACTTCGGAAACTCCCCGTCGTTGGCATGGATTAGAAAGGTCCGCGAGTACGGAGTCATGGCTGCTTCGTGAGCCTCGAGGATCTGTACGCCCTTTTGGGCCGGCGTGGAGAGGGCCAGCTCGTTACCGGCCAAGAGGTGCCTAAGCCGGCCATGAAACGCGGCCGGCTCGAGATGCTGATCGCGCGCGCCGTACGCGCTCCACTCCGTCAGGAGGCCTTCCAGCTGGAGCACGCCTCGTTGATCTAGGCGCACGACGTCCCAGCGATCGCCGACCGGTCGGCAGAGCCTGCGGCGGAAGCGAAGCGAATCGCCCTTCAAGAGGTCCAGCGCCGTTTGGATCCATGCCCTCTCCGATCTGGCCTCGGATAGGGGCGCCACCGTGCTCGCGAAGCGGCGAAGCGCGGTCAGGTCACGGCCCAAACGGTCCCGCCACAGCCCCGCCCTCCGGAGCTCCCACGCACGATCTGTCTCGAACTGGTCGCGGATCCGCTCGAGTTCCCGTATCCAGTGGTCCAGCCCCTCCACCCGTCGCTTTTCGGCGATGAAGTCCAAGCCGGCCGGATCGACTCGGATGTCGAAGTACGGGCTGGAGAGCACGTGCCGAAGCGGACGGTAGGGCCAGCCCGAAGCTGCGCCTCTGTAGATCTCAAGGAGAGCCTTAAAGGCAGGGATCTCGGACAGCGGCGTCCGGATGCGCGCCGTGGCGGGCACGCCGGCGGCCCGCAGCGCGCGGTATGCCCGGCCCGTATCCTCTCGGCCCGAGCGCGCCACGACAGCGATCTGGTGCGGAAGCAGTTCACCGTGAACTAGGGTTCGCTTCACCTGTGAAGCCATCCAGCGAAGCTCCCTGCTGGCGTCGGGTGCCGGCCTGACTTCGACCGTCTCCACGTCGCCGGTCTGCGCCAACTCCTCCGTCGTCGCGGTCAGGATGCTCCATTCGTCGTGATCCTCGGCGGGCGGCGGCAGGTATAGGTGAACGCCTACCTCGGTCTGCTTCGCGAGAGCCCGAAGGAGGCGCCGCCTGGATCGCGTGGAATGGATGCCGTAGATGTGTAGGATGTTGGCGCCGTCGAGGGCTTCCGTGAGCATCCCGTCCTCGACCCGCTGGGCGACGGCCGCATGGATGGCCCTCGGGTCATAGCGGCGCTCGACCTGGAGGGCGTCCACGTACGCGGTGAGACTCGATGCGATCCAAAGGTTGCGCTGCCTGGAGAAGTCGTCCGGCTCGATCTGTTCGAGGGCGGTCTGGAGCTCCGCGGCGGTGACGCCCTCGGGCAGGATCTCGCCGAACAGGCCATCGAGCATCGCTGCCGGCCCGCTGGACGAGGTCTCTCCGGGACGAAAGCCATGCTGCGCCGCCGCTTTGGCCGAGACACGAGCGAGCAGCAGTCGGCGGGCGAGCGGCCCGATCGGCCTGCCGGGAATATCGAAGAGCTGAGGAAGCTCCGAGAGGAAGCGGATGGGTGGCCCGAGCCAGCCGGCCAGACCGCGGCGATATGCCTCCTGTAAGAGCGCATCACGCTGGGCTCGATGAGCGACCCAGATTATGGCGGGGAAGCCGCCTGGACCGACGCGGTCACCGATCGCATCGAGAAGACGTCCGGAGCAGGCCTCCCAGAGGGCTTCGTTGGATGACGACCGGGTGATATGAAGGCTCACAACAGTTGCTCGTTCGAGTCGGCGGACTCCACTTTCGGTGAATGTTCGGTGCAGTCTATCGAACCGCAGGCCGGCCGGGCAACAAATCCGGAGCGTCGGGCGTTCAACACGAGAGTGCGGCTGACCGAGAACGATCCGCAGGCGGAGAACAGAGTGAGAAAACCGGGAACGAGGGAGAGGCTCATCAGGGCGTTGGCGTTGGCCGGAATGCTGGCTGTCGCGACATCGGTCGTCTGGACTTCATCCTTCACTCGGACCATGGCCGGCGCGGTCGGGAACACGGCGGACGGCACGCCTGTCTTGGCGGTGGCGAATGCGCCCGCGCCCGAGGCGTTCGAGGCCGCCTTCGACCGGGCTGCCGAGCTACCGTCTCTCACCAGCCTGATCATCGCCCTGGACGGAGAGATCGCTGGCGAACGGTACTACCGGGGCATGCGGCCGACGAGGCAGGTGAACATCAAATCCGCCGCCAAGAGCGTTCTCTCGGCCCTGGTCGGCATTGCTCTGGCCGGGGGGCATCTCGAGAGCCTGGATCAACCCCTGTTCGAGCTGCTTCCGGATCACTTTCCCGAGGAGGCTTCCGAGCTTCACAAGCGAATCACCCTGCGGCACCTCCTCACGATGTCGGCCGGCCTCCAGACCACGAGCTTCCGAAACTACGGCAACTGGGTAGCCAGCAGGGACTGGGTACGGTCCGCGATCGACCGTCCGATGGTGGACCGCCCCGGCGGCCGGATGATCTACAGTACGGGCAACTCACATCTCGTCTCGGCCATCCTCACACGAGCCACCGGGATGAGCACACGGGCTTTTGCGCAGCGCCATCTCTTCGATCCGTTGGGCATCCGGCCACCTTCATGGGATCGGGATCCCCAGGGCTACTACCTGGGAGGGAACAACATGGCGCTCACCCCGCGCGATCTGTTGAAGTTCGGGCAGCTCTATCTGGCCGGCGGTTCGGCTCAGGCCGGGCGGATTCTTCCGGAGTCCTGGATTCGCGAGTCCTGGGAGCCCTATCGGAGGTCACGCTGGAACGGGTACGGGTACGGGTACTTTTGGTGGTACCGTCGATCCGGCGGTTTCGACGTGCATTTTGCCTGGGGATATGGGGGCCAATACCTGTTCGTCGTTCCTGAGCTCGATCTGGTTGTCGTCGCGACCTCCAGAATCGGAGGTTCGCGCAGCGGCCGGGGACATCGCCGCGAGATCCACCGCATCCTCGACCGCCACATCGTCCCGGTGATCAGCGCCGCCCGCCGGCCAGGAGTCGCGCCTCCGGTCGACGCCTGAGGCGGAGCATCGCCAGCGTACCCGCGGCCGGGCCAGCCGCCAGCGGAACGAAGGCCCATTCCCATCCCCAGCTCTCCTGCCAAACCGGTAGCAGCCGGATCGTCACGGTCGTGAGGAGGAAGCCGATCGCGGTCTGAAGGGTCAGCGCCGTTCCGACGTATTCGGGCTCGGCGAGCTCGGTCACACACGTCGAGAACTGCGCCGAGTCGGCGACGATCGCGAGACCCCACAGCAAGCAGAAGGGGGCGATCAACCACAACGGTCCCCCGAAGAGCAGGCCCGCCGTCAGGCAGCAACCGCCGCTCACGACCATGCTCAGGCTGGTAACCGCCGTTCGTCCAGATCGATCAGCCGCCCGTCCGGCCGCCCAGGCACCCGGCCCTCCGGCCGCGATTGCGGCGAAGCTCAACAGGCCGGCCAGGCGCGGAGTCGTCAGGGGGTTGCCGTCGAGCTCGAAGCTGGCGGCCAACCAGAGCGGGATCCAGGTCCAGACGGCGTACAGCTCCCACATGTGTCCGAAATAGCCGGCGTTGGCGAGCATCGACGCTCGATCACGCGCGATCCTACCCAGCGCGCGCGGGTCGAACGGGGCCGACGGTGCCTCGTATGGGCCGGGCCGGACCCCGAGCAGGGCAATCGCTCCGCCGACCGCAGCCAGCACGGCAGACAGATAGAGCACGAGCCGCCAGTTCCCGATCCCATCCGCTGCCCGGAGCAGGTGCGGCAACGCCGAGCCGACGGTAAGCGCACCGACCATGACGCCGATGGCCAGGCCGCGGCGCTCGCGATACCAGCCCGCCATGATCTTCATTCCCGGCGGATACACCCCGGCCAACGCCATCCCGGTGAGAAAGCGTAGTGCGATGGCCGTCGTCGCCCCACCGGCGAACGCGGCGATCGCTGCCGTAAAGGCCGCGCCGAAGAAGGCAGAGCCGGCGACGAGCTTCCGCGGATCGATCACATCGGCGAGCGTGAGAACCGCAGAGAGAAGCGCGCCGGCCACGAAACCGAGCTGCACCGACATCGTCAGCCAGGCCGCGGCACCACGATCCAGAGCCCATTCCCCCCGAAGCTCGGGCACAACGGCGCTCGCGCTGAACCAGAGAGACATCGCCAGCAGCTCGGCCACTGCCAAGCGAAACAGGACCTGCCGCTGGGCGCTCGGGTCAGCCGGCGGGATGCCGCGCCTTTCCGCGGCCACGCCGGCGGACGTCTCGGTCACAGATACGGAGCCAGGAGCCGGGCCAAGCCGTCACGCAGCCGGACAGGCAACCCGCGCGCATCCATCTCCTCGATGGTGAGCTGACGGCTGCGCCGCAGCTTCTCCTCGGCCAGGAAGCTCAGCTGTCGCGCCAGCGTCTCGTCGTAGCACTCCACGTTGTACTCGAAGTTGAGGCGGAGACTGCGCGCATCCCAGTTCGCGGATCCAACCAGGCTCCAAGCGCCGTCTACGATCATCGCCTTCGAATGATCGAACGGAGGCGGCGTGAGCCAGACGCGACAGCCGGACGCGAGGACCTGCCGCAGGTGGCTGCTGCCGGCCCACTGGACGAACCGGAGGTTGTTCTTCTCCGGGACGAAGATGTCGACGTCCAGACCGCGGAGAGCCGCGAGGCGGAGAGCCGCGAGCATTGGCTGCTCCGGGAGAAAGTACGGTGTCACGACCTTAATCGATTCTTGCGCTGCTCCGAGCGCCGCCAGGATCGTCCAGGTGATAGTCTCGAAGTCTTCATCCGGGCCGTCCGGGATGCCTCGCGCCGAGACGTCGCCGGATCGTTCGGTGGCGGATTGCCAGGCGGGACCGCCGAGTAGCTCGCCGGTGGTGAAGTACCAGTCTTCGTGGGCTGCCGAGAACATCTGGTCGACCAGAGGTCCCTCGAACCGGAAGTGGAGATCCTGCACCGGGTGAGCGGATGGCGTCTCGAGCATGCAGCCCTCGCGGATGTTCATCCCGCCCGCGAAGCCGATCCGGTGGTCGACGATGAGCAGCTTTCGGTGGTTTCTCAGATTCAGGTATGGGTTGCGGAACGGTATGCGTGACGGAAGGAACTCGGCCACCCGGACGTTTCGGTTCCGCAGGGCACGTGTGATGGGCGGGCGGCTGTAACGCTTCCCAGCCGCATCGACCAGAACGCGAACCGCGACACCGCGCTCCGAAGCGCCCGCCAGCGCATCCAAGAAGAGGCGGCCCGCCCGATCATGGTCGAAGATATAGGTGGTCATCAGGGCGCTGCGCTCGGCACCCGAGATCGCGCTCAACATCTCCGGATACGCCTGGTCCCCGTTGACCAAGGGTAAAACGGCGTTCCCGCTCACCAGGCGCGATCCGGTCGCCCTTTCGACGGTCCGATTGAGACGGCTCAGCTCGCCTTGGAACCTCTCCGTCAGATCGGTCGTCTCGGGGAGAGTGGTCTCGCCGGCGTCGAGTTCAGGCCGGAGGGCGACAAGCCTGGCCGCTCTCCTCTGGATACGGTTGATCCCGAAGAAGTAGTAGGCCAGCGCTCCGAGGTACGGGCTGAGCACGATCAGCGCCGACCACCCGATTGCCGCACGAACGTCGCGCTTGTGCAGGATCGCGTGGCCGGCAGCTACGATCGTAACGCCGACGTGGGTAATCCCGGCCACCCATGGCCATAGGGCGTCCACTCGGACGCGTTCCTAGCTCTCGACTCCCTCGTACTGCTGCTTCAATTGCGAGACCACCGCAGGATCGGCCAGGGTCGTCGTGTCGCCGAGGGCCCGTCCCTCTGCGATGTCTCGTAACAGGCGGCGCATGATCTTACCGGAGCGAGTCTTGGGGAGGTCAGCCGTGAAGATTACGTCCGCCGGCTTCGCGATGGCACCGATCTGTTCGGCCACGTGATCGCGCAGGTCCATGACCAGGCCTTCGGACACCTCGAAGCCCTCGACGACCGAGACGAACGCCGCGATGGCCTGACCCTTGAGCTCATCCGCACGGCCGACCACGGCTGCCTCCGCGACTGCCGGGTGATCGACGAGCGCCGACTCGACCTCCATCGTGCCGATCCGGTGCCCCGCCACGTTGAGCACGTCGTCGACCCTCCCGGAGATCCAGTAGTAGCCGTCTTCGTCACGTCTCGCGGCGTCACCGGCAAAATAGGTGTCCTCCCACTTCGACCAGTACGTCTCCCGGTAGCGCTCTTCATCTCCATAGATGCCGCGGAGCATGGAAGGCCATGGGGAGGTGATCGCGAGCAGGCCACTTTCAGCCGGGCTCCCCTCGTTATCCAGAATCGTCGCCTCGATTCCCGGAAAAGGAACGGTCGCGGATCCTGGTTTGGTGGAGATCGAGCCTGGAAGAGGCGTGATCATGATGGCCCCGGTCTCCGTTTGCCACCACGTGTCCACGATCGGGCAGTTCGCGCCTCCGATCTGCTCCCGGTACCACATCCACGCTTCCGGGTTGATCGGCTCTCCGACAGTTCCGAGCAGGCGGAGGCTCGACAGATCGTACTTGGCCGGCCATTCCGCGCCCCATTTCATGAAGGCACGAATCGCCGTCGGTGCCGTGTACAGGACCGTAACGCCGTATTTCTGACATAGGTCCCAGAAGCGGCCGCGATCGGGCCAATCGGGCGCTCCTTCGTACATCAGCTGCGTCGCACCGTCCAGCAGCGGGCCGTAGACGATGTAGGAGTGGCCGGTGACCCACCCGACGTCGGCCGTGCACCAGTAAGTGTCCTCGTCTCTGAGGTCGAAGACCCAGCGGGTCGTGGCGAGCACCTGCGTCAGGTAGCCGCCTGTCGAGTGTACGACTCCTTTGGGCTTCCCGGTCGTGCCGGACGTATAGAGGATGTAGAGGAGATCTTCGGAGTCCATCGGCTCGGCGGGGCAGTCATCGTCCGCTTCGGCAACGAGCTCATGGTACCAGTGATCACGATCTCCGAGCGTGGCATCGCCGATCACCTCACCCTCCGGATGGCGCTGGACCACGATGACGTGCTCCACGAAGTCCAGGCCCTCTACCGATTGGTCCGCGTTCTTCTTGAGCGGTACGATGCCCCCGCGACGGTAGCCGCCGTCGGCCGTGATTAGCGCCTTGGCACGGGCGTCCTCGATTCGATCTCTCAGCGACTGGGGTGAGAAACCCCCGAACACGACGGAGTGGGGAGCGCCGATGCGCGCGCAGGCCAGCATGGCGATCGCGGCCTCGGGGATCATGGGAAGGTAGATTGCCACGCGGTCGCCCTTGCCGATTCCGAGGCTCTTCAGCGCGTTGGCGAACCGGCTGACCTCCTGGTGCAACTCCCGGTAGGTGTACTTCCGCACATCGCCCGGCTCGCCCTCCCAGAACAGGGCTTGCTTGTCCGCTCGGCCGCCGGCGACATGGCGATCCAGGCAGTTGTACGCGGCGTTGATCTTACCGCCGGTGAACCAGCGGGCGAACGGCGGCTTCCAATCGAGCACCTGTTCCCAAGGCTCGAACCAATCGAGTTGGCCGGCCCAAGAGGCCCAATAGCTCTCACGATTGTCAGCGGCAGCCAGATACGGTTCCTGTCCGACGACATGCGCTCGCTCACGAAACGACGTAGGCGGATCGAACGTGCGCTCCTCGGTGAGGAGAACGTCGATCTCGCGGCGCTGTGTAGTAGTCACGGTATCACCTCTGAAAGTCGTAGCGGATCGGGATTATTAGGCTTCACAGACGCGTGTCGGCAGCGACCAGAGGGCTGACAGACGCATGCCGGCAGCGATCAAGGGCTGACAGATGCATGCCGGAAACAGACATTGAAGCTAGCGAGGACGAAACGCAAGCTGGGAAGGACGGTCGGATTCGGTGAGCGACGAAACGCTGATGATCCTGCTGGTGGCGGGAATGCTGCTGGCGTTCGCGCTCGGAATTTGGATCGGTCTCGGCTATCCCGGCCTGTACGACAAGTACGAGCGTACCGGGAAGGCTGCGAGGCGCTCTCCGCTGGGCAGCCTGCTCGATCGGCTGACCGGCCGAATCGGTCGACGGCCTCCCCCGCCCGCTCGCCGCAGCCGGGACCGCCGCAAGTTTCTCCCTGGCCGGAACGAACATGACCGGTCCGGCTGAGCGCCGCAGTTGAGCGCCTACACGACGCGCGCCGCCGCCTGGACCGACGGTCGCCGCCGCCAGGTGCGGCGTGTCCTCTGGTGGGTCCTCGCGGCGAATCTCCTGGTCATAGTAGCCAAGTTGGTGGTGGGCCTACGCTCCGGCTCGATCGCCATCCTGGGCGACGCCGGTCACTCCGGCGTGGATGCTCTCAACAACCTCGTCGCTTTGTTCGTGATCCGCCTGGCTGCCGAGCCGCCGGATGCGGAACATCCCTACGGACACGGGAAGTTCGAGACGATCGGCGCCCTGGCGATCGTCAGCTTCCTGTCGATCACCTGCTTCGAGCTACTCACCGGGGCGATCGGCCGTCTGATGAGCGGCGTCGCACCACCACGCCTCGAGCCGGCGACCTTCCTGGTGCTCGGTGCCACGATGATCATCAACGTCGCCGTGGCGTCGACGGAGCTGCGCTACGCCAAGCGCCTACAGAGCGAGATGCTGGCGGCCGATTCCCGGCACACCATGGCCGACGTGCTCGTCACCGCCACCGTTCTCGTGGGGCTGGTGCTAGTGCGGTTCGGCTGGGCGCAGGCCGACGCTTGGCTGGCGATACTTGTCGCAGCCGTCATCGCACATAGCGGCTGGGAGATACTTCGGCGCACCGTGCCGGTGCTTGTCGATCACCGCGCCATCGAACCGAGCACGGTTCGCGAGATGGTGGTCGACATGGAAGGCGTGGAGGATGCCACGGACATACGTTCCCGCGGCCGTCCCGGCGAGGCTTTCGCCGAGCTGACCGTGCGGGTCGATCCGGGCACGAACGTGCGGGAGGCGCATCGGATCGCTGATGCCGTCGAGCGGCGGCTTACCCAGGAAGAAGGTTTCTACGGCGTTGTCGTGCACATCGAGCCGCGACCGGAGTGAGCAGGGCTCAGCTCGAGTTTGGAACCCACAGGCAGCGGCTGTCGCCGCGACCCTCGCACTCGACGTGCGCCACGTGCGCTTCGTCGGCTCTGTAGATTCCCATGGACTCCTCGAACGCGGCATTGAGCAGCAGACAGCCTGCATCAGAACGACACGCCTGGGCTAGCAGCCCCCCGTTCACCACCAGGCCCGGGGGCTTGGACTCCACCCGCACCCCTCCGGCCGGTGCCAGCTGCCTGGCGATCCGGTACACGCCCTTGAGCCCGAGGCGCCGCCGGACGCCGGTCGGCAGACCACCTGCCACGGAACGGGCCCCGATCCGCTTTCGTTTGAGCTCGCTCCGCGCCAGCCGCCGTCCGGTGCTCGAGAACACCTTCCTCGCATCAGGCCGCCGGCTGACCAGCTGCAACAACTCGCCTACCTCCTGGGCCCGTAGAGATCCGCCGTCTCGGGCAAGGGCGGCATACCTTCGAATGTTCGCCTCTACCACAGGACTGAGGCCAAGCCTGCGCGGCAGCGACTGCTGCACATCCTCGTGTTTGAGGTGCTCGGTCGGGATGTCTGCGGCGCGAAGGGACTCGAGAAGCGCCAGGGCTACCTCTGGCGGTACCGTCTGCTCCGCCCATGTCACTTTGTTCATCTTGGGTCGAAACGCTACCCGTACCGACCCGGAGGGGCAAGCGTGATCGAGCTGGCCGCCGTCGGCCTCGGCGTGCTGGCCTTGCTCGCTGCAGGCAGGTTCAGGTGGCTTACGACGAGCGGTCAGATCGCGGCAGCGGTCGTAGGAGCGGCCGTGCTCGTCGGCTCTGGCTCCCTCGGCTTCACCCTGCTCGTCGCCTTTTTCCTCACGTCATCCCTTCTCGGCCGCTTCCGGGCCCCGGTGAAGTCGGGTTCCGATCAGCCGAAGGGCCGCGGGGCGGGCCAGGTCTTGGCAAACGGCGGTGCGGCGGCGCTCTTCTCCCTCCTTGCACTGGCCGGTTGGGTTCCGGCGGCGCAGTATGCGCTCGCCGGAGCCATCGCGGCCGCCACGGCGGACACGTGGGCGACTGAAATCGGGTCGGCGGGCTCCTGGCCCACCTGGTCCGTTATCGGAGAGGGACGGGTCCGGCCTGGGCGATCGGGCGGCGTGTCCGTCCCCGGAACACTGGCCGCCGGTGCCGGCGCGGCTCTGATCGGCATGCTCGCCGGCCTTCTGCACGGGGAGACGGCCGGAGTCGTCGCGGAGCCGTCGGCTTGGGTCCGGCTCGCCATTCCTGCCGGCATGGCCGGGATGTTCGCGGACTCCCTGCTCGGCGCGACGCTGGAGAATCGGCTGCACGTGCTCGGCAACGACCAGGTGAACCTGGTGTGTACTCTGGTCGGCGCTGCAGTGGCGCTGCTGCTCGCGCCGACCGGCCGCTGAGCGGCTCGAACGTTGACCGGAGAGCTGGTGTAGTCGGGGCGATCAGCGCGCACGAGGAGCTGCACGGTACGGAACGAACGCGAGAGTAGAAGCGCGAGAATGAAGGCGATGCAGAACGACGACGCATACGTGGCGGGCGAGATCGAGGCCAAGTGGCAGCGTTTCTGGAACGAGAACGCCACGAACTCTCTCGATCTGGATCGCGTTGAGCGGCCCTATTTCAACCTCATGATGTATCCGTACCCGTCGGCGGAAGGGCTGCACGTCGGCAACCTGTACGCCTTCACGGGCGCGGACATCAACGGTCGCTACCAGCGCCTGCGCGGAGAGGATGTCTTCGAGCCGATTGGCTTCGATGCCTTCGGGATCCACTCGGAAAACCACGCCTTGAAGGTCGGCGTCCACCCCACGGAGCTCATCCCGAGCAACATCGCCAATTTCGAGCGCCAGCTTCGGCGAGCCGGGCTCATGTACGACTGGACGCGCACCGTCGACACGACGGATCCCGCCTACTACCGCTGGACTCAGTGGTTATTCCTGCAGCTCTACCGGGCCGGGCTGGCGGAGAAGAAGGAGGCACCGGTCAACTGGTGTCCGTCTTGCAAGACCGTGCTCGCCAACGAGCAGGTGATCGCCGGCCGGTGCGAGCGCTGCGGCACGGCTGTGGGACAGCGCATGCTCAGCCAGTGGTTCTTCAAGATCACGAAGTACTCCGATCGGCTGCTCGACAACCTTGAGTGGATCGATTGGTCGGAGACCACCAAGACCGCCCAACGGAACTGGATCGGCCGCTCCCAGGGGGCTCGTCTGTGGTTTCCGATCGGGAAGCCGGGCGTCGCCGACTCGAGCACGGCAAGCGGGCGGGAGCGGGCGATCGAGGTGTTCACGACCCGACCGGACACGATCTTCGGGGCCACCTTCCTCGTTCTATCGCCGGAGCATCCGCTCGTCGACCAAGTGACGACGTCCGACCGGGCCGAGGAGGTGAGCACCTATCGAGCGGCCACCGCGGCTCAGGACCTCACGGAGCGACGAAAGGTGGAGCGCGCCAAGACCGGGGTCTTCACCGGAGGAGTGGCGCTCAACCCGGCAACTGGCCAGCAGATCCCGATATGGATCGCCGACTACGTCCTCATGGACTACGGCACGGGAGCGATCATGAGCGTCCCGGCTCACGATCAAAGGGACTACGAGTTCGCCACCGACTTCGGCCTGCCGATCATGCCCGTGGTAGCTCCGGCCTCGCTGGTCGAGGGAGAGGGCGACCTCACGGCGCTCTCCTTCGATCTGGGCTCTGAGGCGTTCCTCGAGCACACGCCGGACGAGATCCTGATCAACTCTGGCCGCTTCAGCGGGATGCAGGCAGATGACGGAGGCCAGGCGATCGTCGGCTGGCTGGCCGAGCGA
The DNA here is from genome assembly GCA_039589875.1 of Gemmatimonadota bacterium. GTDB lineage: Bacteria > Gemmatimonadota > Gemmatimonadetes > Palauibacterales > Palauibacteraceae. Next base: position 24,598 of record JBDHGL010000012.1, on the reverse strand, counting down.
GATCTGGCCGAAGCCGCGGTGAACTACCGGCTTCACGACTGGTGCATCTCGCGCCAGCGCTATTGGGGTCCGCCGATACCGATCGTCTACTGCGAGAGCTGTGGCACCGTGCCCGTGCCGGATGAGGATCTGCCGGTGGTTCTGCCGTACGTGGAGGATTTTCGTCCAGATATCGGCGGCGTTTCACCGCTCGCCCGAGCCGAGGAGTTTTATCGGGTCGACTGCCCCGAGTGCGGAGGCGAGGCCCGTAGGGAGACGGATGTCTCCGACACTTTTCTGGACAGTGCCTGGTACTTTCTTCGCTACCCGAGCACGGAGTTCGACGACCGGCCGTTCGACGATGCCCGCACGCGGACGTGGCTACCGGTCGCGAGCTACATCGGTGGAGAGGAGCACTCAGTGCTCCACCTTCTCTATTCGCGCTTCCTCATCATGGTGCTGCACGACATCGGGATACTGGGGTTCGAGGAACCCTACAAGCGCTTTCGGAAGCACGGTCTGCTGATCAAGGAAGGTGCGAAGATCTCGAAGTCCCGCGGCAACGTGGTTCTCCCGGATGATTACGTTGAGCGATACGGAGCGGACACCTTCAGGACGTACCTGATGTTCCTGGGGCCGTACCAGGAAGGAGGAGATTTCCGAGATCGCGGGATCGCCGGCCCGGAGCGATTCCTATATCGGCTGTGGGACAGCGTGACGGCCGCTGCGGCCTCGGGCGATGGCGGCGTGGAGCCGGACACCGATGTCGAGAAGGCCCTGCACCGTACGATCAAGAGGGTCACGGAGGATTTCGACAGCCTCGCGTACAACACGGCGATCGCTGCCCTAATGGAATACGTGAACGCGCTGAGGGCGGAAGCGCGATCGCCGACACTGGCGGAAGTCCGTCCGCTGGTGATCATGCTCTCCCCGCTCGCTCCGCATATTGCCGAGGAGCTGTGGGAGCGGATGGGGGAGGAGCCCAGTCTGTTCGATACGGCGCGTTGGCCCTCCTACGATCCGGCGCTGCTCGAGGAGGCGGAGGTGGATATCCCGGTCCAAGTGAACGGAAAGCTTCGAGCAACGGTCCGCGTCGGGCGAGGAGCGACTCAGGAGGTCGTCCAGGAGGCGGCTCTGCGGGACGAGAACGTGCGGCGCCACGTGGAGAGTGGGGACATCCGAAAGGTGATCCACGTTCCCGACCGCCTGATCAACCTCGTCGTGGGTTAGACCGCCCCCTCGGGGTGAGAGCTGCCCGCACGGTCGTCGGGCGCGGCTACCAGGAGACGTCGCCCTCCTGCGAGCTGTCGATCGTGGCCCCCGCCGGGCCTTCCGCAAAGAGGAAGGACTTGAGGTTGGTGAGCAGGAAGGTCCTCGCGTTGACGTCCAGGAGGTTCAGCCCGTAGTGGTTGATGAGCAGCATCTGGTGGTTCTTCCACGCCTCCCAACACTCCGGGCAGATCTGGTTTGCGATGCGCTGCCCGAGCTCATCGGGAAACGGCGGCTGCCCGAGCGGGAAGACGTCATCTCGCTCACAACGTGGGCAGGTGATCGGTGCCGCGTCGCTCTCGCTCGCTTCGGTCATAGTGTGTTTCCCTCGGTCTGACTAAGAAACGGGATCAGATCGGCACGGTCAGGACCGAGCAGGGCGCGTTGCGGAGCGCCTTCCCAGTGACGTGTCCCATCAAAGCGCGCTCGGTCCTTTTCTTCAGGTGGGTCTTTCCCATCACGATCAAATCGACGTTCTCGGTCTCGACCGTCTGGAGGATCTGCCGGACCGGCTGCCCCCTCGCCACGATCGCCTGAACACGCGTCTCTTCGCGGCAGTCGGCCGGGATGCGGGCGAGGGCCTCCTCTCGAGCGCTGGATTCCGCTTTTCGCAGCGTTTCTTCCGCCTGGTACGTCGAGCTGGCCGCCCGTAAAAAGCCCTGAAACGTCTTGGGCAACACGTGCAGAACGACCAGGCGCCCCCCCAGGTGGTGGGCGATCCTGCCGGCCATTCGACCCACCGGCTCGGAGCCGTCCCTCAGGTCGAGGGGCGCCAGCACCGTGAACTCGCCGGTCCTCTTCGTGGGCCGCCAGATGAGCACCGGAAGGTCCACTTGGTCGCAGGTCTTTTCGGCCATCACGTCGTATCGATCCCACGGCCAGATCCGATTTTCGTGAGCTGCCAGAACGACGAGCTCGGCCCCGGATTCGGCGGCCGCCTGCCGGAGCTCTACAACCGGATCGCCCGTGCGGACGACCACCTCCGCATCCGCGCCGACGTCTTGGATGAGAAGCTCGATGTTCGTGATCGCGTCCAGCTCGGCTTCCTGGGGATCGACGTTGCCGCTGAGCGACTGGCGGACATCCGCCGACGCCTCTACTTCCTGCAACACGTGGAAGAGCGTGAGCTTGGCTTGTGGAAAGCTCTTGGCCGTCCAGCGCACGGCGCGTACGGACGCATCCGAGAAGTCGATGGCGATCAGGATGTGTGTGAACATGGCGGTGCAGGCCAAGCTACCTGCCGACCTCGGTTTCCGCACCCGTCGATACCGACGACCCCAACAGGCTGTCGACGGCCGTCCACGGAGGCATGCGACTTCCGGCCTCGATGACCGATGCCACAGAGCTCCGCAGCTCCCCCTCGCGCTGGTAGAGGGCTTCGAAGTCGTCCAGACGCGAGTAGTACAGCACGCGGCTGAGCAGCCAGGCGTTGTTCAACCGCTCGGGATCGAGCGATCCATAGCGGCCGGACCGCAGCTCAGGCTTGAGCGCTTCGAAGTCGTCTGCTGCCCAGACCAGCAGCTGCGCCTTTCGATCCCTCATGACCTCGGCCGGAAGATCGGTGGCGTAGAGCGCCGTCAGGCTGTCGACCATTCGGTTGAAGAAGCGACCGAACACCCTGGTGTCGTGCCAGCGATCCTGCGCCTGCTTGCAGCGCGCCTCGTCGTCCATCGCCGCGCAAAAGAAGTCGATTGCGCCGCGGTGCCCCACGAAGTTGGCGAAGCTCTCGTTGAAGTGAGCTTGTCCCGCCGGAAAGAAGGTCGTGTGGGTGATCTCGTGGATCACAGTGTCGACGAGAGAGACGCTGTCTGCCCGGAGCGTGGTCGACAGGAGCGGGTCAGGGAGCCAGCCGAGGGTGCTGAACGCTGAGGATGGCCGCACCCAAACGTCGAACCCCTGTTGTTCCAGCCTCTCGGCATCGCGGATGGCCCGGTCGAAGTGGAAATAGCCGCGATAGGGGACTCGTCCGACAATCGGGAACCACCAGGTCTTCCAGGTGAGCTGAAACTCGGGTACGGCCGAGACCACGAGAAGAAGCGTATCGGACTTCAACTCGGCATAGCTGGTAAAGCTGTCGCCCGCGTCGAGCCCGAGCTCGCGCACGGAGAACTCGCGGGCGTGCTCTACCAGGCGGAGCTTGTGACGCCTTTCGGGCGTCGTCGTCGTGTCGTGCACGACCGCCTGAATCGGCCGCCGGTCGCGAAGGATCTTCGCCTCTTCCCAGCCCGCTCGCAGGACGTATCCTGGAGAGCAAGCTCCGAAGATCGCCGGAATGGCGGCCAGACAGGCGCCAGGGATCGAGAGGGCGAGTCCACTCCTCTTGGTCAGCGGGTCCATGTCCTCTTCCTACCTACTCTGACCTGGGCGAGATCCAGCGGACGCCCCCTCGAACCGCGTCTTCCGGGCAGGGTATGAAGACCGATGGCTGAAGATCCAGGGAGAAAGGGTCCACCCGACGCAGACACCGTTCGCGCCCATCTCCTCCATCTCGCCAACCTGATCCGGCGACTGGAAGAGGAGGGTGCGCTGCTGCGGGCGATCCCGCTGTTGCTGCGGCGGCTGGGCGATCTGCGGCAGACACTGTTCGATTACGAGGTCCGTGTGACGGAGCGCCTCCTACCGATCGAGGATCCGGCCGAGCGGGATTCGCGGCGAATCGTGCGGGAGGCTCGGGCGCACGAGGAAGATGTGGCCGATGAGTGGCGTCGCCCCTTGGAAATCGAAGACTCCGACGAGGACGCGGAAGGCGCCGTTTGAGCGCTCAACCCCGCCGGACATAGTGCAACTGCTCCTGGACGTGATCTCGCCGGTATTTGCGCTCCGGCCCATCACCGTCGCTCCGGTACCGGCGATACTCCGTGCCCAACCGACGATAGCTGTCCCGGTCGGCCGTCTCACAGAGCACATGCTCGATCGTCTCCGCCTCCAGAAGTCCCTCATCGTTATAGCTCAATAGGATATGACGGGCATCCGCCGCCTCGAGCAACGCTCTTAGAGCCTGCGCACAGCGGTCCTTACGGCACCAATCGGATCGTAGCGGTTCATCCGGGATCAGTCCGGTCTTGCCGCGCAGCGTCGGCGGCGGATTCCAACCGGCGGAGAGCAGCTCCGGGAGATGGTAGTAGGCCGGATACTGGCGCTCATTGTAGGGTGGATCCAGATAGAGGAGATCCACGCTTCCGGCCGTCGCGACCAGATCTCGCGCCTCGCCGAGGAAGGCCGAGCAGCGGCCTGCTCCGTTGCGGCGCGCCGTGGGGCGCAGCGGGCGCAGCTCGATCTCTCGCAGGGCGTTCGGCTGCCACGACTTCACGAACGAGGCATAAACGCCCGTCGTGTTGGCCACTCGATCCGCAGCTTCGACGAGAGTGGCGATCAGGAATTGGGCGCGTTGTCGATCGAGGCCGCCATCATCGCACCAGCCCGCAATCTCCTCGCGGATGGCGTCGATCGCGCCGGCGTTGGCGGGCGTGAAGTACATCCGTCCGTGTCGGGCGCCGGCACTCCCGGCTGGGGAGAAGTGCTCGCGGATGAACCCGTGGCGCTCCGGTAGGCCATGCAGGTGCTCTAGCATGGAGCCGTAGGCGAGCCAGCTTCGGTCGACTCCGGCTCCATTGGCCTTACTCAGAAGGCTGGCACGGAAGCGCGGCGTCCGATCGAGCTCGACCAGTGCGATCTGGAGCGCGTAGGAGAACGCCATCAGGTCGCCGCACCGAATGGTCCAACCACGGCTCTTGAGCGCCTGGCTCACGCTTGCAGTACCGGCGAACGGATCACACGCCACTCCGGCCTCGGGCTGGAGCCGCTCGACGGTGTCCAGAATAAAGGGGATCAGGCGGGTCTTGTTGCCGATGTACCGCACGGGGCGGCTAGTGGACCTCGCGCTGCTTCGACATCCGGGCCTTGACGCCCCCGATCAGATCGGGCTTCGGTCCCAGGCTGAACCAGAAGAGGCACCCGATGATCGGACAGAGGATGACGATGGCCGACCAGAGAACCTTCTCTCGGCGGCTGCCGTTCGAGGCCAACGTCATCCCGATCACCCAGATATCGATTGCGAGCAGTAAGAAGACAAGCGCCACGCGGGTATCGATGCTCGCAGCCAAGTCGGTGAGCTTGCTCATGAGATCGCGGTCGCCGGGGTCGCGAACTGCAGCCTGTGCAGCCGGGCGTACAGGCCGTCGCGCTGGAGCAGCTCTCGATGGGTACCAGACTCGCGGATACGACCGTGATGGATCACCAGTATCCGGTCGGAGCTCTGGATGGTCGAGAGCCGGTGCGCGACCACGATGCTCGTTCGCCCCTTCATCAGCGCGAGCAGAGCCTGCTCGATCTGCGCTTCGATCTCCGAGTCCACAGAGCTGGTGGCCTCGTCCAGAAGCAGTACCTGAGGATCCCCGGCGAGCGCTCGCGCGAAGCTGAGCAATTGCCGCTCGCCGACCGAAAGCCTGCTTCCGCGCTCCCCCAGCTCCTGGTCGTATCCCGCCGGCAGTCGCTCCAGGTGGCGGTCGATGCCCACCCGACCGGCTGCCTTGCGCATCCTCTCGTCCGTTACGTGCCTGCGGTCGAGCTTGATGTTCTCGGCCGCCGTGCCGGTAAACAGGTAGACATCCTGAAGTACGAGGCCCATGTGCGCTCGGAGCTCCCGGGTGGGGATCTCACGGATGTCCACACCGTCGAGCAGGATTCTACCCTGCTGCGGCTCGTAGAACCGCATGATCAGGTTGGTGATGGTAGACTTTCCCGCGCCCGTCGCGCCGACGATAGCCAGTCGCTCCCCCGGTTCGGCGACGAAGCTCACATCCCTCAGCACCCATTCTGCGCCCCCGGAAGCCAGCTCCGGAGCGTCCGTCTCCAGGGGCTCCAGCGAGAGTCCGCCGCTCATCTCGAGGTCCGCCGCTTCCGGTATCCCCGGCTCGACTACGGCCGGCTCCTCCAGAACCAATTCCGGCCGTTCCATTTCGCCGGTCTCGAGCCCAGCGATCCTCTCGGTGCCGTGCACGACGGTCGCGGACGACGGTAGGGCGCCATAATGGAACCAGACGTTCTCGAACTCGATACGTCCGGCGGCGCGCTCGGGCAGATGCAGCGGCTCGGGCGGCTCGGCGATCTCGGGCTCTTCATCGAGAAGCCGGAAGATGCGCTCCGAGCTGGCCATCGCGTTCTGCAGGATGTTGTACTTCTCCGAAAGGTCCTGAATCGGCCGGAAGAACCTCCGGGCGTACTGCAGGAAAGCCGCAATGACGCCGATCGTGAGCGCTCCCTGCAGCGCCTGCCCCCCGCCGTACCAGATGATCACCGCCAGCGCGATGGACGCGAGGAGCTCCACGACCGGGAAGAAGAGAGCGTAGTAGGTGATGGACCGGAGGTGCGCTTCCAGGTGATCCTCGTTGAGCTCCCCGAACCGCGTCCTGGTCGGACGCTCGAGGCGGAAGAGATGCAGAACCGACATCCCACTGATCCGTTCCTGCAGGAACGCGTTAATGCGGGCAATCCGAAGACGAATGTCACGGTATGCCTGGCGGACCTTCATGCGAAACAGCCACGCCGCCAGGAAGACGATCGGGAGCACCGTGAAGGTCACGAGGGCCAGCCGCCAGTCGAGGGCGAGCATGGCTCCGACGATGAACAGGAGAGTAAAGACGTCGCCGAAGATCGTCACGACACCGGTGGTGAACATCTCGTTCAGCACCTCGACATCGCCTGTCACGCGGGTCATGATCCGGCCTACCGGGTGGCCGTCGAAGTAGGCGAGATCCAATCTTTGGAGACGCCCGAAGACCTGTTTTCGCAGGTCTTTCATGACCCTCTGGCCGATCCACGTCGTCAGCAGCGTTCGTCCGTACTCGAGCGCGGAGGAAAACACGAGCGCCACCGCGTACGCGCCTGCGAGAAACCAGAGCAGGCGGAAGTCGCCGCTCGGGATCGCGTCGTCGATCGCCACCTTCGTCAACCACGGTCCGACCAGCTCGAGGCCGGAAGCCAACACGAGCATGACCACCGCGACGACGACGTTGCCGCGGTACGGACCAAGGTAGGCCAGCAAACGGCGCATTAGTCGTGCGTCGTACGCCTTGCCGAGCTGGTCCTCTTCCCGGATCGGGCCTTCGGGCGCGAGCTGCATGCCGGGAAGAATAGCACCCGCACCATCGGCCGAACACTCCGCTGCCCCTGGTTCTCAATCTTGACAGAGCCCCCTCGACAGGTGATCATACAAACGTATGAATGAATCAATTAGAGAGCCCTCGGGGACGAGATACGCGCTTCTGGTCGCGGGGAGCGAGCTCTTCGCGGCGCGGGGCTATCGTGGCGCGTCGGTGCGCGCCATCACGGGCCGTGCTCAAGCCAACCTGGGTGCGGTGACCTACCACTACGGATCCAAGGCCGAGCTGTATCGGGCTGTCTTGGAGCGCACGCTGTCGCCCTTTCGTGAGACGCTCCGGGCTGCTGCGAGTCGGGAAGGCCGGCCGCTGGAGCGGGTCGAGTGGTTCATTCGCGCCTTCTTCGGCCACCTCTTCGAACACCCGGAGCTCCGCGCCCTGGTTCTGCGAGAGCTTTCCAGCGGAGGCCCGCTTCCCGGGCCCGTACTCGGGACTTTTCAGGCCAACTTCCGGCTCCTCACGCGGCTGATCGAGGAGGGCCAGGCAGAGGGATCGATCCGCCCAGGCGACCCGTCTCTGCTCGCTCTCGCTGCGGCAACGCAACCGGTAGCGCTGAACCTCGTGAGGCCGGTTTTGGAGCAGGCGGGAGCCGTTCGCTTCGACAGTGAGGACGCCAGGGAGCGTCTCGTCGACAACGCCGTGCGGTTCGTGCGCGCCGGACTCGCAGCCGCCGCTCCGCCGGAGAAGAGCGCATCGTGAAGGCACGATCGCGGCTTCACTTGGCTCTCTTGCTGGTCGGGCTGACCACGGTCTCGGAGACGGGGATGGCCCAGGAGGCCAGCGACGAGCTCACGCTCGCGGAGGCCGTCGGCGCGGCTCTCCAGTACCACCCCACGGCAAGCCGTGCCCGGGAAGCCGTTCGAAGCGCAGAGGCAGGCCTGGGGGAGCAACGGGCCACCTGGTGGCCTACGGTCTACGGAGCCGGCAGCATCGTTACGTTCGAGTTGCCGATGCTGGTGGCGCCCATACACACGTTCGACCCTGACGAGCTCCGGGCGGACCCGCCCCCATTCGAGCGGACGCTGATCTCGAGTCAGTGGACGCTGGACTACCTCATCTGGGATGGCGGCGGCCGAGGAGCCCGCGTCGCCGGCGCCGAGGCACGTCTCGAGGCCGCGGACATGAGCCGCGTTGCCCTGAACGCCGCCGTCATCGAGCGCGTCACCGCCCAGTATCTCGGTGTTCGAGTGGCTCGCGAACTGGAGGCCGCGCAGCTGCAGCGCATCCGTGCGCTGGAGGCCGAGCTGGACCGGGTCGACCGGGCCATGCAGGAGGGTGCGGCCGCCGAGGTGGAGCGGCTCCGCGCGCAGGCGGCGCTCAGCGAGACCCGTGCGGACATGGAGTCAGCCAAGGCGGAGACGGTCCGGTCGACCCGGGAGCTGGCCCGCTCCATGGGCGTCTCCGATCGCCAGATCGCCGGCCGAGGCCTGCCCGGCATTCCGCTTCCAGACGACGTAGCACCGACCGCCGGTCCGATCCGAAATCCCGACATCCGAGCGGCGGAGCGGCAGGTTGAGGCGGCCCGCTGGAGCGCGGACGCGGCCAGCGGGACTTGGTGGCCCGAGTTCTACGCATCGGCTCAACTCAACCAGTACGGAAGCTCGAACGGCTTCTTCTCGACAGAGTGGAACGTGGGCGCCGGGTTTCGCTATCCGATCTGGAGCGGCGGCTCCCGGGCGAAGGGCGTCGAAAAGGCGAGAGCCGACCTCCGGCAGGCTGAAGAAGTGCTCAGGGAGACCGAGCTCCAGGTCGAAAGCATGCTGGATCGGGCCGTATCCCACTGGACCGAGGCTACGGCCCGGCTGAGCGCCCTGCGAGAAGCCGTTCGGTTCATGGAGGAGGTGGCCCGCGTCGAACGTCTGGCCCTGGAAGAGGGGGTCGGCATACAGCGGGATCTTCTCGATGCGGAAGCCGATCTCCTCAGAGCTCGGGCTTCTCTGATCCAGGCCGAGGGTACTGCGGTGTTGGCGAGGATCTCCCTGGCCCGGGCCAGAGGTACCCTGACGGAGGGATGGGTCGAAAGTCACCTGGAGAGTGCGCCATGAAAGAACGCGCTCGTTTGATCATCCCGCTTCTCGTCCTCGGGAGCCTAGCGGTCTGGTACTTCACTCGGGCCGACGGGACGAACGATGCGGCCATGGACGCTTCGGGCACGGTGGAGGCCACCGAAGCGCATCTGGGCTTCCAGATCCCTGGCCGCATCACCGATATCCGGGTCCATGAGGGTGACCGGGTTCTCATGGGCGATACTCTCGCGCTGTTGGAGCTCACCGACCAGGAAGCGGCGCGGCGGAGCGCGCTGGCCTCCGTGGAGGCTGCGCGGGCAAGGCTCGCCGAGATGGAGACGGGAGCCCGGCCACAGGAGGTTCGGCAGGCGGAGGCAGCCGAACGGGCGGCCGAGGAGAAGCTGGCCGACGCCCGACGAGAGCTGGATCGAACCCGGCGCCTGCACGAAGGGGGTGCCGCCAGCCGCCAAGCCCTCGATCGGGCCCAGACGGGCTTCGATGTGGCCGAGGCGAACGCGGAGCAGGCAAGGGAGCAGTTGGCGCTCGTGCGGGAAGGCCCGCGATTCGAGCGGCTCGAGGCACAGCGCGCCGTCGTTTCCCAGGCCGAGGCTACACTCGGTAGAGCCGAGGCGGCCCTGGATCACGGAGTGGTCCTGGCGGCCAACCCCGGCGTGGTGGCCATCCGACATCGCGAGCCAGGGGAGTCCGTCGGTGCGGGCCTTCCGGTGGTGACCGTCCGGAACATGGAAGACCGGTGGGTACGCATCTACGTGGCCGGGGACCGGATCGGCCAGGTCCGCATCGGCCAGACGGCAGAGATCCGCTCGGACAGCTATCCCAGCCGCGTGTTCGACGGCGAGGTCTTCTTCATCGGCAGCGAAGCCGAGTTCACCCCCCGAAACGTCCAGACCACCGAAGAGCGAGTCCGTCTCGTCTATCCGGTCAAGGTCCGGGTTCTCGAGGACGCCGAGGAGGCACTCAAGCCGGGCACGCCGGCGGACGTGACCCTCGATCTGACGCCGGTGCGGTGACCGCTGTCGCGGTCGAGGTCGTCGACCTCACTCGCTCCTTCGGGAGCCAGACCGCTCTCGATGAGATCAGCTTCTCCGTGGGCGATGGAGAGTTGTTCGGTCTGGTGGGGCCGGATGGCGCCGGAAAGACCACCCTTCTGAGGATTCTCGCCGGTGTCCTGCGCCCGACGTCCGGGGATGCGCGGGTATTGGGCGTCTCCATGTCCAGCGATCCAGAGGCGGCCAAACCCGATCTCGCCTACATGGCCCAACGGTTCGGCCTGTACGAGGATCTGACGGCCCAGGAAAACATCGACTTCTACGCGGACCTGTTCGGGGTGCCGGAGGAAGCGCGGCCGGCGAGAGAGAAGCGGCTGTTCCGGTTCTCCGGACTGGATCCCTTCCGGGACCGGCTGGCCGGTGCCCTCTCGGGTGGAATGAAGCAGAAGCTCGGGCTCTCCTGCGCTCTGATCCACCAACCCCGCCTGCTTCTTCTGGACGAACCCACTTTCGGCGTGGACCCCATCTCACGTCGCGATTTGTGGTTGATCCTTCACGAGATGGTCGCGGAGGGCATAACGATCGTGGTTTCCACGGCCTACATGGATGAGGCCGAGAGAGCCGATAGGGTCGCCCTCCTCCACGAGGGGAGGCTTCTGGATCTGGACGCTCCTTCCTCCCTGATGGCCAGTCTGGAGGGCCGCCTGGTGGCCGTCGAATCGGATGCTCCGCGGCAGGCCCGGGCGACCCTGCGCGCCGAGGGGATCCGTGCCGACCTGTTCGGTGAGACCATCCACGTCGAATGCCGGGACCGGAGTGATGAAGCGCGCATCGACGCGCTCCTGCGGCAGGCGGGGGTAGAGCGTGCGTCCATTCGACCGCTCCGTCCGTCGCTGGAGGACGTGTTCATGCAACGAGTGCGGCATGAGAGCGCCTGACGTTGAAGCCCTGAAAAGGCCCACGGACGACGGCGGAGACGCCATCGTCGTCCGGCACCTGACGCGCCGGTTCGGCGACTTCGTCGCCGTAGACGACGTGAGCTTCGATGTCGGTACCGGCGAGGTGTTCGGTTTTCTGGGTCCGAACGGCGCCGGGAAGACCACCGTGATCAAGATGCTCACCGGGCTTCTCGACCCATCGGAAGGGGAAGCCTGGGTGTCGGGATACAGCGTCCTTACCGATCGCCCGCAGGTTAAGCGGAACCTGGGCTACATGTCCCAGAAGTTCTCTCTGTATCTCGACCTGTCGGTGAAGGAGAACGTGGAATTCTACGCCGGGCTGTACGGTGTCACCGGCCAGCGCTTCCGCGAACGGCTGTCTTGGATCCTCGACATGGCCGGGCTGACCGACGCCGCCGACAGGATGACGGCCGACCTTCCTCTGGGCTGGAAGCAGCGTCTGGCCCTCGGGTGCGCCGTTTTGCACGAGCCGCCGATCCTCTTTCTCGATGAGCCGACTTCGGGGGTCGATCCGAGCGCCCGCCGACGGTTCTGGGACCTCATCAACGACCTGGCCGATGGAGGCACGACGGTCCTCGTCAGCACCCACTACATGGAGGAGGCCGAGTACTGCAACCGGATGGCTCTGATGAACAGGGGTCGCCTCATCGCGCTGGATACTCCCAGGGGGCTCCGGCGAATGGTAACGGATCCGGTCCTTCAGGTCCGCACCCCCGGCGCGCCGGTCGTGGTAGGGGCACTTGCCGATGCGCCAGGGATCCGGGAGGCGGCACTGTTCGGCCGCGCGGTCCGCGTGCTGGCCACGGACGAGGATTCGGCTCGGGCCTCTATTGCCGAGCGAATCGCCGACACCGGAGCCCCGCCACCGGAGATCGAGGTGGTGGAGCCGACCCTGGAGGACGTCTTCGTGTCGCTGGTCCTCAGGGAAGACGGCTCGGAGGAGTTGCGCTAAAGGTGGCTCTCTCCGCCAGACGAATGGTCGCCATCGCCCGGAAGGAGTGGGTTCAGCTACGGCGGGACAACTTCTCGATGGCCCTGGCGTTCCTCCTTCCCGTCATCCTGCTGATCGTCTTCGGGTTGGCAATCAAATGGGACGTAGAGGACCTACATCTCGGCGTTCTCGACAGGGACCGATCGGCGGCTTCGCGGGAGCTGGCGGAGGCCTTTCAGAGCTCGGGATACTTCACCGTGACGAGCCGGCTGGAGGCGGACCGGGAGATACGTGCCCTCCTGAAGGACGGCGACGTCCGCGGGGTGCTGGTCATTCCTCCCGACTTCAGCCGAAACCTCTCGGCTGGGCGACCGGCGCCGGTGCAACTCCTGCTCGACGGCGCCGATGCCAACACTGCCACCATCGCGCTGAACTACTCCGATGCCATCAGCGCCGGCTTTTCGTCGCGTTGGCTTGACCTCTCCGTGAGCTCCCTCCAGCTGGAATCCAGGGTGTGGTACAACCCCACTCTGGACAGCACCAACATGATCATCCCGGGCTTGATCGCCGTAATCATGTCTATCATCGCCGCCATGCTGACGGCTCTGACGATCGCGCGGGAGTGGGAGCGAGGGACGATGGAGCAACTCGCCTCCACCCCGGTGCACCGCCTGGAAGTGGTGCTCGGCAAGCTGATTCCGTACGTGGGCATCGGCATGATCGACGTCACCGTTGCCGTCGTGGCGGGGGTCACGGCCTTCGGTACGCCGCTCCGAGGGAGTGTTCTCCTTCTGGCGCTCATGACGCTGCTCTTCCTGATTGGGGCGCTCGGATTCGGGCTCTTCATTTCCGCGGCGGTGCGCTCCCAGGTGTTGGCCACCCAGTTGGCTCTGGTCACCACCTACCTGCCGGCGATGCTCCTCTCGGGCTTTCTCTTCGACATCGGCGCCATGCCACGGTTCCTGCAGGCCATCACCTATCTCATACCGGCTCGCTACTTCGTGACCGTCACGCGCGGGATTTTCCTGAAGGGAGTAGGGCTGGAGGCGCTCTGGCCACAGGCTCTGGCCATGGTGGTCTTTTCCATGGTCGGCCTGGGCCTCGCCGCGCGGGTCTTCCGCAAGGAGGTGGCGGCATGAGGATGGCCGTCGTCCGGCTCCGGCGCATGGTCGTGAAGGAGCTGCGGCAGCTTCTGCGAGACCCGAAGACGGCCCGCGTGATCTTCGTGTCGCCGATCATCCAGGTCCTGTTGATGGGCTACGCCGTGAACACGGACGTTCGAAACGTCCCTCTGTTCGTCATAGATCACGATCGCTCCGCCCAATCGCGACAAGTCGTCGAAGCGATGACGGCCTCCGGCTACTTCCGCTTGAAGGCATCGTCGGATCGAGAGGCGGACGCGCTTCTGGCTCTGGACAGGGGATCGGTCCAGGTCGCATTGGTGATCCCGCCCCGATTCTCGGCCGACCTCAGAGCCGGCACCGAACCCCGGATCCAGCTTCTCCTGGACGGAACGAACTCGAACACGGCCACCGTCTCCCAGGGCTACGCCGCCAAGATCATGACACGGTTCGGAGCGAAGGTCGCTCAGGAGCGGATGCCCTCGGACCGCGGGACGCCAGGTGTGGATCTGCGTACGCGCGCCGCCTTCAACCCGGGGCTGGAAAGCCTCGTGTACAACGTCCCGGGCATCATCGCCACGATCGTGCTCATGATGAGCTTGCTCCTGACCTCGATCGGAGTGGCCCGGGAGCGCGAGCTGGGGACCCTGGATCAGCTTATGGTTTCCCCACTCACGCCGGGGCAGTTCATGCTGGGTAAGACGATCCCGGTCGTGATCGTCGCGATGATCCAGATGGCCGGCATCTCGGCCATCGCGCTGTACTGGTTCGACATCCCGTTCCGGGGGTCGGCGTTCCTGCTCCTGGCCGGCGCCGCCGTCTATATCCTCGCCGGCCTCTCGCTCGGTTTGATTCTGGCCTCGGTGGCCCGAACCCAGCAGGAGGCCTTCCTGGGGCTGTTCCTCTTCATCATGCCGGCCATCATCCTGTCGGGCTTCATGTTTCCCGTGGAGACGATGCCTCCCTTCTTCCAGACCCTCACCCTGCTGAATCCCCTGCGGCACTTCCTCGAAGTGGTCAGGGCTATCTTCCTCAAGGGTTCCGGGCTGGCCGAGCTGTGGCGGCAGTTCCTCTTTCTTTCGGCGATGGCGACCGCCGGCTTGCTGTACGCGACGGCGCGCTTCCGGAAGACGATGGGCTGAGCCCTCCTCGGGTGTGACGACGCGCCTCCGGTTGGCGAGGCGCTCCCGCCAGGCCATCATGGCCTCATGAAAACTCCCATCCGCATCCGCGGGGCGCGCCAGCACAACCTCAAGGGGGTCGACCTCGACATCCCGCGCGGCCGCCTGACCGTGCTCACCGGCCCCTCGGGCTCCGGGAAATCCAGCCTCGCCTTCGACACGATCTACGCCGAAGGTCAGCGCCGTTACGTGGAATCGCTTTCCACATATGCAAAGCAGTTTCTCGAGCGAATGGAGAAGCCGGCCGTCGACCGTATCGAGGGAGTGAGCCCGTCGGTGGCGATCGACCAGCGCAACTCCGTCCAGACGAGTCGCTCCACGGTCGGTACGGTGAGCGAGGCGTACGACTACATGCGCCTGCTCTGGGCCAGGATCGGCAAGACCTACTGTCCCGACTGCGGAGCCCTGGTTCGGCCCGACACCGTGACATCCGCCGCGGACCGGCTTCTCGAGATAGCGTCCGGAAGGCACCTCTACATCACGTTTCCATTCCAGTTCAGCGATCGAATCTCGCACGAGCTGGCTGCGGACAACCTGCTGGCGCAGGGATACCTGCGGGTCATCGCGGACGGGAGGGAAGTCTACCTTCCGGGTCTCGCCGCGGGCGATGACGATCGAAGGTCGCTCATCGAGGCGACCGACCTCCTGGTGGTCGTGGACCGACTCGTGGTTAGTACCGCCGAGCGAGAAAGGCTCTCCGACTCGCTCGCGGCCGCCTTCGCGGAAGGCGAGGGTCATGCAGTCGCGCTGGCGCCAGCCGGCCCCACGGATGATCCGGTCGAGCACTCGGCAGGCTCCGAGAGCCCGTCGAACGCCCAGCCGGGATTCGCTGAGCGTTTCTCCTTCGCGGAGCTGTATCGCTGCTCGAGTTGTGGACGGGACGCTCCTCCTCCCGGCCCCTTGACCTTCAGCTTCAACAATCCGGCGGGCGCCTGCCCGACCTGTAACGGTTTCGGGGCTACGCTCGACTACGACCTGGACCTCATCGTACCGGATCCGGGCAGGAGCCTGGCGGAGGGAGCCATCGACCCGTGGACGAAGCCACGCTATTCGGCTGAGCAAGCGGACGTCGAAGCGTACGCCCTTGATCAAGAGGTCGATCCGAACACGCCGTGGAGCGAGCTACCCGATGCGGTCCGCCGCGTTCTTCTATACGGAGGGCGTGGATTCCAGGGCGTGCTGCCGTTTCTGCGCTCCCGCGAGAGGAAGCGCTACAAGCAGTACATCCGGGTCTTTCTCCGACAGTATCAGGTGCCGCGGACGTGCGAGTCGTGTGGCGGTTCCCGCCTGCGTCCGGAAGCCCTGAACGTCCGCGTCTCCGACCTCCACATCGCGCAGGCGGCCGGGCTCACGGTGGGTGATCTGCGGCGCTGGTTGGCCGCCGTCGATCTCACTCCGTTCGAGATCGGAGTCGCGAGGACGGTGCTGCGCGAGCTCGCGGATCGGCTGCGCTTCATGGAGGAGGTCGGGCTCGGCTACCTGACCCTCGATCGTCAGGCGCGCACGCTCTCGGGTGGCGAGATGCAGCGCCTGCGGCTCGCGAGCTGCCTGGCGAGCCATCTCGTCGACACGCTCTATGTGCTGGATGAGCCCACTATCGGCCTCCATCCGTGCGATGTGGAGCGCTTTCTCGTCGTGCTCAATCGACTTCGGGATGCGGGGAACACCGTGCTCATGGTCGAGCACGAGCCGACCGCTCTCGCCGCGGCCGATTGGATCGTCGAGCTCGGTCCCGGCTCGGGCGAGCGGGGAGGCGAGGTCGTGTTCGAGGGAGACTGGAGGTCGCTGCTCCAGGCCGATACCGTGACCGGCAAAGTCCTCGGCGTCCAGCCGCGCCGTCGCGCTCGACGTCGTAGCCCGCGCTCGACGCTCCGCCTTCGCGGGGGCACCCTGCACAACGTCCGGAACCTGGACCTCGATCTTCCGCTCGGCGTGCTGACCGCCGTTACGGGCGTATCGGGTTCGGGGAAGTCGACCCTCGTCCACGATCTCCTGTATCGGGCTCTCGAGCGGGAGCTGCGGCGCTCCAGCTCGGCCAAGGTCCACCTCGGGGAGCGAACGGGCCGCTACGAGTCGCTTGGAGGGGTCTCGGCTCTGGACGATGTCGTCCTCGTGGATCAGTCGCCGATCGGCCGAACGCCACGCTCGAATCCCGTGACGTACATCAGAGCTTTCGGGGAGATTCGGCGCCTCTTCGCGGATCAACCGGCGGCGCGCAGGCTGGGCTACGAGCCCGGGCACTTCAGCTTCAACGCGCAAGGCGGGCGGTGCGAGGCCTGCAAAGGGGCCGGCTACGAGCTCGTCGAGATGGTCTTTCTGGCAGATGTCGCGTTGGCCTGTGAGATGTGCGGCGGGTCCCGCTATCGGGATGAGATCCTCAGGGTGCGCTACCGCGGCCTCAACATCCGCGATGTGCTCGAGCTCTCGGTCGACGAGGCGATCCGCTTCTTCCTGCGGCAGGACCGGATCGGAGAACGGCTCTGGCAGCTGCAGCGGGTCGGTCTAGGGTACCTGCGGCTGGGCCAGCCGGCCAATACTCTCTCCGGCGGGGAGGCTCAGCGCCTCAAGGTCGCTCGGGAGCTGGCGGCGAGCCGCGCCGTGGCCCGACGTCTCTACATCCTCGATGAGCCGACCGTTGGGTTGGGGGTGAACGAAGTCGGTCGACTCGTCGACGTCCTCGAGGAGCTAGTGGAGGCGGGAGGATCCGTTCTGGTGGTGGAGCACAACCTGGACGTGATTGGCCGAGCCGACTGGGTCATCGACCTGGGTCCGGGAGCGGCGGCTTCGGGCGGTCGGCTGGTCGCCGAGGGGCCGCCGGAGACGATCGCCGCCAGCGACTCGCCCACCGGGCGCTACCTGAGCCGCTATCTGGAGACCGGGCGCCTGCCGAGCGATTCGGCGAATCCCGCCGGAACGGCGGGGGAGACCGGCAGCCGGCCCGAACGCGCGGGGTGAGCCGGCCCGGCATCTCCGTCCTGCTTCCGTGCCGCGACGCCGAGACGACTCTCGCGGAGTGCATCGAAAGCCTCTGCTTACAGACTCTACCCGACTTCGAGGTGATCGCGGTGGACGACTGCTCCGCCGACCGGACCCGTGAGATCCTCGATCGCTGGGCAGCCCATGATGACCGGGTGACGGTGATCGGGGGCAGCGGCTCCGGCGTCGCCGACGCACTCGCTCTCGCCGCCGAACGGGCCGAGGCCGATCTGCTGGCCCGGATGGACGCCGACGACATCGCCCACCCCGAGAGGCTAGCGCTGCAGAACCGGTTCATGCTCGAGCGCCGGGACATTGCCGCCTGTGGAACCGGCGTGCGCTACTTCCCGCGCGCGATCCTCGGCAGCGGCTACGTTCGCTACGAGGATTGGCTCAATTCGCTTCACGAGCCCGCAGACATCGATCGCGATCTCTTCGTGGAGTGTCCGCTGGCGCACCCGACGCTGGTCGTGCGCGCCGACGCATTCAACGACGTCGATGGCTATCGCAGCGTGGGCTGGCCCGAGGACTACGACCTTCTTTTGAGGCTCCACCGGCGCGGTCATCGGATGGCCAACCTTCCGGAAGTGCTTCTCGAATGGCGTGTCACGCAGGGCCGGCTCTCGATGTGGTCTGAAGCCTACTCGGCGGAGGCCTTCCGCCGCTGCAAGGTGCATCACCTGCTTCGCGGCTACCTGCCGCCGGGTCGCAAGGTCGTGCTGTGGGGGGCGGGACGAGTTGGGAAGGCCCTGGCCCGGGAGCTACTTCGGCATCAGCTTCAGCCGGCCGCGTTCGTGGATCTGGATCCGCGAAAGATCGGACAGACGATCCACGGCGCGCCCGTTCAGCCCCCGTCATGCCTGAAGGACTTACGAGGTGAGCGACCCTACGTGCTCGGAGCGGTCGGGTCGCCGGGGGCGAGGCGGGATATCCGTGCGGCTCTGGACCGGTTTGGCTTCGAAGAGCCGGCCGATTACCGGATGCTTGCGTGATTACCGAAGATGCTGACGCCGCTCCACATGGAGGTAACCGAATGAGCTGGGCATGCACCCCGCCCCTATCGCGTCCCGGACCGTTGGCGACGGCGATCCTGGCCGTCGCCGCGCTCGGCGGCTTTTCCCCTCTCTCCGTCGAGGCCTCCATGCCGCAGGAGGCGGACGACCGGCCAGCGGGCGCCTCCTCCACGGAAGACCTGATTCACGGTAGGCGAAACGACACGTGGAAGTCGGACTACCGTCCGCTTCCCTCCGTGCCCACGCTGATTCGGGGCGGCACCATCATGACCGCTGCCGGAGAGGAGATCGAGGCTGGAGATCTTCTGTTGGAGCACGGCCGGATCGCCGCGGTGGGCCCGGGTCTGCGGCCGCCGACCGGAACGACCATCATCGACGCGGCTGGACGGTTCGTTACCCCGGGCATCATCGACACGCATTCCCACCTCGGCGTCTCTCCCTCGCCGTCCATCTCCTCGACCTCGGATACGAACGAGTCCACGAGCCCCACCACGGCCGAGGTATGGGCGATGCACTCGGTGTGGGCACAGGACCCGGGCTTCACGCGGGCGTTGGCCGGCGGCGTGACGACGCTCCAGATCCTCCCAGGCAGCGCCAACCTGATTGGCGGACGGGGCGTCACGCTCAAGATCGTGCCAGGGCGCACGGTCAAGGAGATGATGTTCCCGGGCGCGCCGATGGCTTTGAAGATGGCCTGTGGCGAGAACCCGAAGAGGGTGTACGGACGACGGGAAAAGCCGCCGCGAACGCGGATGGGTAACGTCGCCGGGTACCGGGAGGCGTTCATCGAGGCGGAGCGATACCGGAACGAGTGGGACCGGTGGATTTCGGGCGGCATGGTCGGGGAGGTGCCCGAGCGTGATCTGGCGAAGGAGACGCTGGCCGAGGTCCTCCGCGGCAACATCCTCGTGCACAACCACTGCTATCGGGCCGAGGAGATGGCCCAGATGCTGGACCTGGCCCGCGAGTTCGGCTTTGCCATCCGGTCCTTCCACCATGCGGTCGAGGCCTACAAGCTCCGCGACCACCTCGCTCGGGATTCGGTAGGAGCCTCGATGTGGGTGGACTGGTGGGGCTTCAAGCTCGAAGCCTACGACGCGGTGCCACAGAACATCGCGCTCGTTTCCCGGGCGGGAGCGCCCGCGATCCTCCACACCGACAGCGACATGGGCATTCAGGTGATGAACCAGGATGCTGCCCGCGCCATGTACGCGGCGCGGGCCGCCGGACTGGACGTCGGCAGGGACGAAGCCCTTCGCTGGATCACCGCGAACCCGGCCTGGGCTCTCGGCCTGGCCGACCGGATCGGCACGATCGAGCCCGGCAAGAACGCCGATGTGGTGATCTGGTCCGGAGACCCGTTCAGCGTCTACACGAGGGCGGACCAGGTCTTCGTAGACGGAGCACTGATCTACGATCGGGCGAGCTCCGAGCTCCAGCCGACCACCGACTTCGAGCTCGGGATCCTCCCGGCAACATCAAAGGGAGGTGGGCGATGATCGTGCGGCTGCACGGATGCGTGGCCTTCCTTCTGTGCGTTCTGCTGGCCCCGCCGGCAGCGACCGACCTGCCGGCTCAGGACTTTGCCATCGTCGGAGCCACGATCCACACGGTGGCGGGCCCGCCGATCGAGGGTGGAACCGTCATCGTGCGGGATGGCCACATCGCGGCCGTCGGCACGGACGTCCCGATCCCGGCCGATGACTTTCCGGTGTTCGATGCTGCCGGAAAGATCCTGACGCCGGGGTTCTTCGATGCCGGAACGCAGATCGGTCTCGTGGAGATCGGCCTCGAGAGCACGACGGTGGATTCTCGGGTAACCGGCGATCCCGTTCAGGCCGCCTTCGACGTGGTAGACGGCCTGAACCCGCATTCCACGCTGATCCCGATCAACCGGGTCGGCGGAGTGACCACGGCGGCAGCTCTTCCGACGGGCGGTCTCATCTCCGGCCAGGGCGCCGTGATCGACCTGGCCGGCTCGACGCTTGAGGCGATGCTCGTTCGGGCCCGGGCTGCGGTCGTCGCGAACTTCGGACCGGCCGCCGCCACCGCCGCCGGTGGCGCCCGGGGAGCCGCATCGGTTCGTCTGCGGGAGGTGCTGGATGACGCCCGCTTCTGGTCGACGAACCGCCAGGCGTACGACAGCGGTGATCTCCGGCAGCTGAGCATCTCACGGCTGGACCTGGAAGCGTTGCAGCCGGTGCTGACCGGAGACGTTCCGCTCGTGGTGCAGGTGGACCGGGCCAGCGACATCCGCACGGTTCTCAGGATCGCGGAAGAGTACGGCGTCCGCCCGGTGATCCGTCGGGGGTCGGAGGCATGGATGGTGGCTGACGAGCTGGCGGAGCGGAACGTCCCGGTGATCGTGAAGCCCCTCACCAGCTTGCCCGAGGGATTCGACCGGCTCGGATCGCGCTTCGACAACGCAGCCCTGCTCGAAGCGGCGGGGGTGTCCGTCGCCATCTCCAGCTTCCAGTCTCACAGGGCGCACAACATCGGCCAGGAAGCGGGCAACGCGGTTCGGTTCGGTCTGCCGTGGGAGGCCGCCCTTCGAGCCGTGACGCTCACACCAGCCGAGATCTACGGCGTGGCCGACCGCTACGGGTCGATCGAGCCGGGGAAGGTGGCTAATCTCGTCGTGTGGAACGGCGATCCGCTCGAGTTATCGGCCCGGGCGGAGAGGGTGTATATCCGAGGCGACCTGGTGCCGGATGAATCGAGGCAGCGTGACCTGCTGGAGCGCTACCGGACGCTCGACGCCGACCAGCCGCCGGCATACCGCCAGGGAAAGGAAAGGTCAAGCTCATGAAGCTCCTCACAGAATTCATCGGGACGTTCTTCCTCGTGCTGACGGTCGGGCTCACCGTCCTCAACGGCACACCGGCCGCCCCGCTGGCAATCGGCTCCGCGCTGATGGTGATGGTCTACATGGGCGGTCACATCTCCGGGGGACACTACAACCCTGCCGTCACCCTCTCGGTGCTCCTTCGCGGAGCCATGGAGCGGCGCGACGTCGTACCGTACTGGGTGGCCCAGGTGGCCGGTGCTTTGGCGGCAGCTGCGATCGTGCAGGTCGTGACGGGTTCCACCTTCGCGCCGGCGCCGGGGGTGGATTCCAGCACGCTGGCAGCGGTTCTGGTGGAGGTGCTCTTCACCTTTGCTCTCTGTCTCGTCGTGCTGAACACCGCGACGGCCGATGAGACGGCGGGCAACTCCTACTTCGGCCTGGCGATCGGCTTCACCGTCATGGTCGGCGCATTCGCTGGCGGAGGCATCTCCGGCGGAGCGTTCAACCCGGCCGTCGGGACGGGGCCGATCCTGTGGAGCACGGTCGCCGGCGGCGGGTCCCTCGGCAACCTCTGGCTGTACCTGGTCGGCCCCCTTCTGGGCGGTTGGCTGGCAGCGATCGTCTTCGGTCTCCAGCATCCGGCCAGCGGGTCCGAAGAAGCGTAAGAATCGTAGGCGCGGCGCGGCGTCAGCGGCCCTCGAAGACGTTCGCGCCGCGGTCCGTTGAGCGTTAGTTTTTTCTCTCGTGAAACCCCGTATTTTTGGCCCGCCGGTAGGCCCGACGCGGGCCCTGTCGCAGGACTCCCCGATCGGGGGTCCGTTCTCTTGATCCGCTGACAGAGAGCGTTATGGAGACGAACGAGAACAGCGAGAGAATAGAGCCACGCCTCCTCGAGGATGAGATGCGAGAATCGTTCATCGACTACTCGATGAGCGTGATCGTACAGAGGGCGCTACCGGACGTTCGCGACGGCCTCAAGCCGGTCCACCGTCGGATTCTGTACGCGATGCAGGAGGCCGGCCTCTCGCCGGCCCGTGGCTACAAGAAGAGCGCCACGGTCGTGGGCGACGTGCTGGGGAAATACCACCCGCACGGAGACGGGGCCGTCTACGATTCTCTCGTCCGCATGGCCCAGGGCTTTTCGCTTCGCTACCCGCTCGTCGACGGCCAGGGGAATTTCGGCTCGATCGACGGAGACAGCGCGGCCGCCTATCGCTACACGGAGGCCCGCCTCGCTCCGATCGCCGTCGAGATGCTCGCCGATATCGACAAGGAGACGGTCGACTATCTCTCCAACTTCGACGATCGGTTACAAGAGCCCACCGTATTGCCCTCGCGGCTGCCCAATCTTCTGATCAACGGTTCCTCCGGCATCGCCGTCGGGATGGCCACGAACGTACCGCCGCACAACCTCGGCGAGGTGGTCGCGGCATGCGAGCGGCTGATCGATAATCCCGACTCCTCGCTCGAGGACCTGCTCGAGCACATCGAGGGCCCCGATTTCCCGACGGGAGGCTTCATCTTCGGGACGCACGGCATCCACGAGGCATACAGGTCCGGGCGGGGACGCGTCGTCATGCGGGCGCGTGCCGAGACGGAGGAGATGAAGGGCGGAAGAGAGCGGGTCATCATCACCGAGATCCCGTTCATGGTCAACAAGACCCGCCTCATCGAGCAGATCGCCCAGATGGCCCGCGACAAGAGGGTCGAGGGGATCTCCGATTTGCGGGACGAATCGGATCGGGACGGGATCCGGGTGGTGATCGAGCTGAAGCGGGACGCCAACCCGAGAATCGTCCTGAATCAGCTGTACAAGGGCACGCAGATGCAGTCCACCTTCGGCGTGATCATGCTCGCTCTGGTGGGCGGCGTTCCCAGGGTGCTCTCCCTGAAGGACGTTCTCCGGCATTTCATCGACCACCGTCACGAAGTCGTCGTGCGTCGCAGCACGTACGAGCTTCGGGTGGCGCAGGAGCGCGAGCACATCCTGCAGGGCCTCAAGATCGCCGTCGACAACATCGACGAGGTGGTCGAGATCATCCGGCAGTCCAAGGACACCGCCGAAGCGGGCGACAAGCTGCGGAATCGCTTCGAGCTCAGCGAACGTCAGTCGGACGCGATTCTCAACATGCGACTCGCCCGACTGACCGGACTGGAGATCGAGAAGCTCGAGGCCGAAATCGGGGAAATCACGGCGGAGATCGCGCGGCTGGAAGAGATTCTCGGATCCGAAGACCTCCGCATGTCGCTGATCAAGGGGGAGCTGCGCGAGCTGGCCGAGAAGTACGGCGACGCCCGCCGCACCGAGATTCTGGACGTCCCCGCCGATTTTTCAGATGAGGACCTGATCGCCGAGGAGGACATGGTGATCACGGTCAGCGGGACCGGCTACGTCAAGCGCCTTCCTCCGGAAGTCTACCGGCAGCAGCGACGCGGCGGGCGAGGCGTGGCTGGCATGGGGACCAAGGAGGACGACTGGGTGCAGCACCTGTACCTCGCGTCCTCGCACGACTACCTGATGTGCTTTACGGAGGCCGGCCACGTCTACTGGCTGAAGGTCTATGAGGTGCCGTCCGGAAGCCGCACGGCCCGCGGGAAGCCGATCGTCAACCTGCTGAACATCGGGAGCGACGAGAGGATCGCCTCGATCGTACCGGTGCGCGACTTCCCAGAGGACCGCAATCTCATCTTCGCCACCCGGCTGGGTTTGGTGAAGAAGACGAGCCTGTCGGCGTACGCGAACGTCCGGTCGACCGGGATCAACGCGATCAACGTCATCGATGGCGACCGCCTGATCGACGTGCAGCTCAGCGATGGCACGAACGATATCGTGCTCGCCACGCGGCGCGGCATGGCGATCCGGTTCGCGGAGAAGGACGCTCGCGAGATGGGCCGGACGACGCAGGGCGTAAAGGGCATCGTCCTCAGAGGAGACGATGAGGTGGTGGGGATGGTCGTCGTGCGGCGTGACGCGACGCTGCTGACGGTCTCTGACGGGGGTATGGGCAAGCGCACCCGAATCGACGAGTACCGAACGCAGCGTCGAGGCGGCGTGGGTCTCATCAACCTGCGGGTGACCGAGAAGACGGGACACGTCGTGGGCGTCAAGGAAGTAACGGACTCCGACGAGCTCATACTGGTTACGCGAAACGGTGTCGTGAACCGGCAACCGGCCCGTGAGATCCGAACGATCGGGCGGGCCACGCA
>JBDHGL010000011.1:0-81478 GCA_039589875.1 Gemmatimonadota bacterium | reverse complement strand
GAGCGTCCGCTTGACGTTCTCCTGGACGGCATCCTGATCGACTCGCCGCTTTCGCTTGGCCTCCGGGCGCGGCTTCCTGCGTCCGTCGACCGTGTATCCCTCGGCCTGAATTCGTACCGTTCCACCTGGAGCGGCCGAAGCAGTCGGGGCTGACGGCATCCCACGGCGGACGGGCTTGGGCTTGCGCTTGCGCCGCGCCGGCACGCCCGACACGAGATCCGGAGCCGCATCCTCTGCTTGCAGCGCCTCACCCGACTCCTCCTCCACATCCTCCGCCGGCTCGGTCTCGGGCTGGGCGGCCGCCTCCAGCTCTTCCTCGATCTCGGCGATCCCGGCGGGAAGCTCCACTTCTTCGTCCGCCTCCAAGGCCTCCGCCACCTCGTCCGTGTCGACCGGCTCTTCTTCCGCCTCGCTCGCCGCGACCTCGACCGGCTCGACGTCCTCGACCTCCAGCAGATCGACGTCCGCCTGAGCAATCGTTTCCAAATCTTCCTCGATCGCAGCCGTCTCGTCGTGAACCTCGTCGCCCAGCTCCACATCGGACTCGGCTAAGAGGTCGATCGGTTCGGGCTTGACGCGGCGTCGGCGTCGACGGGTTGGCGCCCCGGATTTCGTGGCCGGAGCCGCGGATCCCGTTCGACGTTCACGCTCCAGTCGGGCGTGCAACCGAGCGATCTGACCCTCGTCCACGACAGACATATGACTGCGCACCGGCACATCCATCTCGCGTAGGATGTTGATTAGCTGAGAGGAGTCGACTCCGAGTTCCTCAGCAACCTCATAGACGCGGTACGTGGACAAGTCTTACGCCTCCAAAATGGAATCGGTATCGGTCTGGTCTTCGATCGTCTCGAGCACCAGGCCGGCCAAGCCTCGTTCGGTCACGCCAAGCGCCGCGACAGGGCCACGACCGACCGCCGCACCCAACGACGTGCGATCACCGCATGTCACGATCTCCGCTCCTGAACGCTCGTGGACACGCTCCAGGCGTTCCCGGGAGTTGGCGCTAGCGTCTCGCGCCAGGAGGATCACCGAGAGACGCTGCTCCCGACCTGCCTCGCGAACCGCCCGGGTTCCGACCGCGACACATCCGGCCCTCCGAGCCACACCTACGGCCTGTAGGGCGGCAAGCTCCGAGCTCGTCAGGGTCATGCCCCTCTCTCTTCGGCCACCAACTCTTCCTCGGCTGGCCCTTCGTTCTCCGTACCCTCTTCGGAGAGCTCGTCCTCGGACGGCTCCTCTTCGGCAGTCGGAGACGCTGCCTCGGCTTCTTCCTCGGACGGCTCCTCTTCGGCCGAACCCTCGGATTCCGCTACCGGCTCTCCCTCCGCTACCGGCTCTCCCTCCGCTACCGGCTCTCCCTCTGCTACGGGCTCTCCCTCGTCCGACTCACCCTCGGCCGCGGCCTCTTCAGGCTCGTCCGCCGACTCGGAGGTCGACTCGGCCTCGTCGACGACCGTTAGCTCGTCGATCAAGGCGATGAGGGATTCCGCCTCTTCCTCGCCGATTCCGGGGACCTGCAGAAAATCCTGCTTGTCCTTGTCCAGCACGTTGAAGAAGGAGCTGATGCCGATCGCCTCGAGAGCAGCCAGCGTGGCCGGGCTGATACCATCCAGCTCGGCAAGCGGGAAGTCCGCTACCTCGTAATCGTCGTCCCCGCCGAACAGGACAGACTCGGCTCCTCGCTCCATCCAGTCCCGGCTGGAATACAGGTCGAGCTGCCAGCCGATGAGCTGCGAGGCGAGCCGTACGTTCTGACCGTTGCGCCCGATCGCCAAAGAGAGCTGATCCTCGTCGACGATCGCCGTAATCACCCTGCGACTCGCGTCGGAGATCACCTTGGATACCCGCGCCGGAGCCAGCGCTCGCCGGGCGAAGATCTCCGGATCGGCGTGCCACGGCACGATGTCGATCCGCTCGCCGCCTAGCTCCGACACGACGGCTTGGACGCGCGCACCCTTGACGCCGACGCAGGCGCCTACCGGGTCGACGGACTCATCTCGCGACGAGACGGCAATCTTCGTCCGGCCGCCCGCCTCGCGGACGATCTCCTTGATCTCGATCAGGCTCTGATAGATCTCAGGCACCTCGAGTCCGAAGAGTGCCGCGACAAAAAGCGGATCCGCGCGAGATAGGATGAGCCTCGGCCCCCGCGGCGTCTCCTCGAGCTTCTTGAGCACGGCCCGAATCGACTCTCCCTGGCGAAACCGCTCGCGGGGGTTCTGCTCTCGCCACGGAATGATCGCCTCGGCTTCCCTGGCTCGATTCAGGAGGACGACGAGCGTGCCACGCTGGATCGACTGGACCTCGCCGGAAACGAGCTCGCCGACCTTGTCGTTGAACTCCTCGCGGATCTTGTCTCTCTCACCCTCGCGCACGCGCTGGATGATCCTTTGCTTGGCCGCCATCACGGCGCCTCGGCCGAACTCCCGGAAATCGACCGGGATTTCCATCAGGTCGCCGGCCTGAAAGTCCGGATCGTCCCAGCGAGCCTCTTCGATCTTGATCTGCCGGGCCGGATCCTCCACGTCCTCGACGACTTCCTTCAGCACGACGATCTTGATGTCACCGTCCGGGAGGATCTCGATCTCGGCCTCAACCGGGCCTCCGAAGCCCCGAGCGAGCGCGGCGTGAATGCCGTCGCGGATGAGATCATGTAACTCCCACTCCGACAACGCCTTATTCGCCGTCATCACCCGAAACGCTTCGACTATCGGTATCTGATCGCTCATATCTTCGGTCCGATTCCCTCGGTTACATCAGCCTCTGAGGTCCGCTTCCCAGTCGTAGACGAGGTTCGCCTTCGCGATCGACGCCACCGGCACCCGAAGTCGCTCACCCGCCACGTCCACTTCGACCTCGCTTTCGCTGTCGGCCAGGCCTATCAGCAGACCTTCGACTCGCTTCTGTCCACCCAACAGCGGCTCATAGCCCTGGAGGAGGACGCGTTGACCGGCAAACCGGGAGTAGTCTCCCGGCCTTACCAGCGGCCTCTCGACTCCCGGCGAAGAGACCTCGACGATGCTGCGCGTCGGTACCTCCTCGCGAGAGTCCAAATACGCCTCCAAGGCACGGCTCACCCGTGCGCAATCATCCACGGTCACGCCTGAGTCTCCGGACTCGACGCCCATTCTGTCGATCCTGAGCCTGAGCAGCGGCCGGCGGCTTCCGCCGGCCCTCTCGAAGGTCACCATTTCGAACCCGAGCTCGGCCACGAGCTCCTCGATGTCCTTCTCGAGAACCCTCATCTCATCTCCGTAGGCCATCGCGGCCTACCTCCAACAAAAAAGTGGGGCCTTTTTAAGCTTCCCCACTTCGAACACGGCCTGGTGGCCGCGAGCCGACCGGCAGAACACCGGCCGTTCTGTAATCGCAAACTTAACGATCAGCCGCTTCTACGGCAACCGAAATTACTGGCCTCGGATCGCCTCAAATTCGCTTCCGCTGGCCTGATTCCACCCCAAAAAAGCGGCCATCCGACCGGCTGATTCCCCACTACCCCTATGAGAGTGAAATCGGTCCAAATCACATCGCGTGCACCACGATGATGCGCTCATCCGGCCCCGCTGAACGCCAAGAGTGCCGGCCTGTCGGGCAAGCTCGGCTCGCAGATCCAGCCGGACGGCGTGCCGGTCGCTTCGCCCGAAGTGGGACAAGACCTCCGGGCCGACTTCGTAGCACTCCCCGCAGATCGAGGGACCCAAGTGGAGATACAGGTCGGCTGGAGCCGTCCCGTAGGCTGCCCGCATCGCGTCCAATCCCCGCTGCAGGATCCCGGCTGCGGCTCCCCTCCAGCCCGCGTGAAGCAGCCCGATCACGTGGCTGCGGGGCTCTAGAAGATAGATCGGTACGCAGTCGGCGACCGTGACGAGCAGTAGAAGGTCCTCGCGGCCTGCCACGAGGCCATCCGCCTCGCCAGGTGAGAAAAAGCCCCGAGGCGGCCCGGCATCGGCGGAGCACACCTGGACGCCATGCACCTGGCGCGCCCAGACGGCCGTGGGAAAGCCCAGCTGGCCCGCGAGGCCCTCGATGCGGTCAAGGAAGGTCCAGGCATCCTGTCGGGCGGCGGAGAAGTCGGCGTCCACAGCCGCCTCCGTGACGCCAGCGGCGACGCCTTCAAAAGCCTCCTCCCAACTATCCAGCCTGTACAGTGGGAAAGGGGTCTCGGTCGATCGACGCTCGGTTACCGGCCGGACTAGATTCGGCGGCGCTTCCTCCGAGATCACTCTGCAACGCGCTCGATCGGAGCGCCGAGCTCCCGGAGCCGTTCGTCGATTCTCTCGTATCCTCGCTCGATCTGCTCGATGTTGTGGATCTCGCTCTCGCCCTCGGCAGCGAGCGCAGCGATCAAAAGAGCCATACCGGCCCGAATGTCGGGGCTCTGGAGCCGAGCGCCCCGGAGGCGAGCCGGGCCGACCACCACCGCACGGTGCGGATCGCAGAGGACGATGCGGCCGCCCATCGATATCAGCTTGTCTACGAAGAACATCCGCGACTCGAACATCTTCTCGTGAAGCAGCACCGTGCCGCGGCACTGCGTCGCGAGAACGAGCGCGATGCTGATCAGGTCCGCCGGAAAGGCGGGCCACGGGCCATCGTCGATTTTCGGTATCTGCTCGCCGAAATCGGATTCGACCTCGAGCGACTGTTCTGCGGGCACGTGAATCCCGCCGTCAACCTGTTCCCACTCAAGGCCCAAGCGGGCAAACCCGAGCCGCAGCGTATCCTGCACCTCGGCGCCGACGTCCTTGATCGTGACCGCCGAGCGAGTGACGGCCGCCAGGCCGATGACGCTTCCCGTTTCGACATGATCAGGGCCGATCCGGTGCTCTCCCGTCCCCAGCCGTTCCACCCCTTCGATCTCGAGCACGTGAGTGCCGATGCCCTCGATCCGAGCTCCGAGCGTATTGAGAAAGCGGCTCAGATCCTGGACATGCGGCTCGGCCGCAGCGTTACGGATCCGCGTCGTGCCCGTTGCTGTGACGGCGGCCAGGATGGCGTTCTCGGTGCCGGTCACCGACGGCTCGTCGAGAAAGATATCGGCGCCCCTGAGGCCTTGCGTCCGCAGATAGTACGAATCGCTCGCCTCAATCTCGGATCCGAGGCGACTTAGAGCCAAGAAGTGTGTGTCCAGCCGGCGACGACCGATCACATCCCCTCCCGGCGGAGGGAGCTCGATCTCAGATTCCCGCGCCAGCATGGGTCCGGCAAGCAGAACGGACGCCCTGATGCGGGAGGCCAGGTCCGCTTCTACCCGGCGCGCTGTCAGGTCTCGGGCATGCACGACCAGCTCGTTCTCCCCATCCCAGCGCACCTCCGCCCCCAGCGATGACAGCAGGTCTGCCATGGCTCGAACGTCCCGGATATCGGGCACGTTGGTGAGCCGCACGGGCTGATCCGTAAGGAGACAGCCTGCGAGTATTGGCAGCGCGGCGTTCTTGTTGCCAGCCGGAGTGAATGTGCCGTCGAGCGAGACTCCGCCCTGAATCCGGAAGAAGCTCATGCAGGCAACCTAGAGATTCGTCAGGCACGACTGCAACGAGCCCTCGGACAAGTTGAGGCGCGCCGCGTACGGACCTAGATTCCCTATCGACGGCAGCGCGCCCGCCGCCGCACAATCGCCTTCATTCCGAGAGTATACTGTGAACCTCGAAACCCTTCAGGTTACCGCCCTTATCTTGTCGATAGTCCTTTATTTGGCCCTGATCACGCTGATCGTCATGGCCATCCCGGCCTTTCGAGAGCTTCGCAAGTGGTTGAAGGGCTCGGAGGAGCTTCGCTCCCTCGTGCGAACGCTCACCCCGACGGTTACGAATGCCGCCGAAAACATCAGCTAC
This sequence comes from Gemmatimonadota bacterium, assembly GCA_039589875.1. Classification (GTDB taxonomy): domain Bacteria; phylum Gemmatimonadota; class Gemmatimonadetes; order Palauibacterales; family Palauibacteraceae. Next base: position 75,641 of record JBDHGL010000011.1, on the reverse strand, counting down.
CTGAGTGCGGCGTTTCGTAGCGATGCGGATGAGCTCGGCCAGACGGTCCGACGTGCCACGACCTCAGCCAACGAGATAATCGACTCGGCGCGCGATCGTGCGGCCGAGATCAACGGCTTCCTCGAGGTCGTTCAGGAGGAGGCGGAAAGCACGTTTCTGAACACCGCTTCCCTGCTCCGCGGCGTGAGGGCCGGCCGTTCCAAGGTAGGACGAGACGTGGACGAATCGAGCGAGCGTCGCCGGCTGGGTTAGCGGAGCACCAGCCAGCCTCCAAAGAAGGTGCGGGCCCGCCGCTACCCGGCGGGCCTGAGGCCCGCGTGGGCGACCATCACCGTCTTCAGCCCGTCGCCATCGAACTCGATCCGTGCCTTCGCCGTCGTCCCATCTCCGGTTATCGACACCACCGTGCCCCGCCCGAAGCGCGGGTGGACGATCCGGGCGCCGGTGACGAACTGGAACGGCTCCTGGCTCTCGGAATAGTCGTATACCGGACCGCTCTCGGCTTGACCGGCCGGATCGAACTGCCAGTCGAAGGCCTCACCCGGCGAAGGGTCTATCGAGCTTTGCCGGGTGGACGACCGGCGCCAACCCGCCCCTCCACTGAACCGGGAGCGAGGGCTCGCCCCCCAACCCGACAAACCCGACATCCGCCGATCGATCGCCTCGTCCGGCAGGTCGTCCAAAAAGCTGGACGGTAGACAGGGCATCGAACTGCCGGCCCGGAAGCGATGGGAGACGTGCGTGAGGAAGAGGCAGTCCATAGCCCGCGTGAGGCCTACGTAGAACAAGCGGCGTTCTTCCTCCAGCTGCTCCGCCGTTTCGGCCGACCGACCGAGCGGGAGGAGACCTTCCTCAGCGCCCCCTATGAAGACGATGGGAAACTCCATGCCCTTCGCGTTGTGCAAGGTCATCAGAGATACGGCCCCCTCGTCCGGGTCGTACTGATCGATGTCCGTGAGAAGGGACACATGCTGGAGGAACAGCTCCAGCTCGCTGTTCGCCATCGATTCTTCCTCAGGCCGCCGTTCGGTCGAGAAGGCCACCATTCCCGCGATGAGCTCGTTGACGTTGGCCAAGCGATCTTCTCCCCCTTCTTCCATCTCGAGAGCGGCCCGCAGCTCGAAGCTACGTAAACACTCCTCGGTCACCTCCGCCGGAGAGGCTGCCGTCGCCAGATCGCGAAGCCTGTCGATCTCCCGGGCGAACCGTGCCAGAGAGGAGCCGGCGGCCGATGAGATGCCTTCGATGCCGTCCGCTTCGGCCGCTACACTCAACAGGCTTCCGCCCGAACGGGCGCGGGCGGCGGCCAGACGGTCCAGCGTCACTGCCCCCACGCCACGGCGCGGCCAGGCGACCGCTCGGAAAAAGGAGGCGTCGTCGAGGGGGTTCACGACTAGCTGCATGTAGGCCAGCACGTCCTTCACTTCTCGGCGCTCGTAGAAACGGATGCCACCTACCACGCGGTAAGGCAGATCCGAACCCCGGAAGGCATCCTCGTACGCTCGTGACTGAGCATTCGTCCGGTAGAGAACCGCCATCTCTCCGAGAGCGTGTCTGTCGCGAGCGGACACGATCTGCCGCACCGTCCACTTCGCTTCCGCGCGCTCATCTCTGAGAGCCGAAACCACGACCAGATCTCCGTGCGGCCGCTCCGTGCGCAGGCGCTTCTCCTTGCGGGAACGATTCCGCGCGATCACGGCATTGGCCACCTGCAGAATGGCCCCGGTGGATCGGTAATTCTGCTCGAGCCGTACGACCATCGTGCCGGGGAAATCACGCTCGAAGTCCAGGATGTTCCGAATATCCGCCCCGCGCCATCCGTAGATCGACTGATCGTCGTCACCGACGACGCAGATGTTCTCGTGAACCGAAGCGAACGCGCGAACGAGGCGATACTGGGCGTGGTTCGTGTCCTGGTATTCGTCCACGAGCACGTGCGCGAACCGGCCGCCGTAATGCTCGCGCACCTCGTCATCCTCTTCCAGCAAGCGGACGGCTCGCAGGAGGAGGTCGTCGAAGTCGTAGGCGTTGCAGCGCGTTAAAAGATGCTCGTAGGCCGGGTACACGTCGCCCGTGACCTTGGAGAGCGGATCAAACATCGTGGCGGCAAACCCCTCCGGAGACACCATCGCGTTCTTGGCGTCGGAGATTCGCGCACGCACACCCTTGGGCGACCACCGCTTCGGGTCCACTCCCACGTCTTCCATGGCGCGCTTCACGGCCCGCTCCGAATCGTTCTCGTCGTAGATGGTGAACGAGCGGGTGCGCTCGGTCCGATCCGCTTCGATCCGGAGCAGCCGAGCGCAGACCGAGTGAAACGTCCCGGCCCAGAGTCCGTCGGGCTCGTGACCGAGCAGCGCGCCGATCCGGGCGCGCATCACCTCGGCAGCCTTGTTGGTGAAGGTGACGGCCAGGATCCGGTGGGCCGGGACGCCTTCTTCGACTAGACGCGCGATTCGCGCGGTGAGGACGCGTGTCTTCCCAGACCCGGCTCCGGCGAGGACGAGAAGAGGACCCTCGCCGTGCTCCACGGCCGTCGCTTGTTCGGGGTTCAGCGAGGGCGTCAGACCGCGCTCCTCTCGGCCACCGGCAGCTGGATCCTGAAGCTCGCGCCCGAATCGCCGTGCTCCAGCACGATCGAACCCTGGTGCATGTCCTCGATGATCCTGCGGGCGAGAGAGAGACCCACACCCCATCCGCTCTCCTTGGTGGAGAACCCGATCTCGAAGATGCGCTTGCGGTGGCTGGTCGAGACGCCCGGGCCCGTGTCATGAACCCGGAAGGCCGCCCGATCCGAATGGAGACCGTCGTACTCGACCACGACCCTGCCCTCGCGCCCCGCGAGCGCGTCCAACGCGTTCTTGATCAGGTTCTCGAACGCCCACTCCAGGAGCGTCTCGTTACCGAGCACCGAAGGCGCGTCTCCCGGCACGTCGACGACCAGCGAGACCCGGCTTCCGAGGCTCGGCAGCCGGGCATCGAAGTACCGGCGCAACCGCTCGGCCACTGCCGCAATCGCCACCTCGTCCAGCCTTGGCGGTTGGCCGATGAGCTCGAAGCGGCGCGACACCTTCAGCAGACGGTCGGTGTCCGCCTTCATCTCCGCGACGAGCTCGGATGGAGCGGCCGGCGCCACGGCCAGCGGTGTTCCCGAGCCGGCCGCGGCCGCCGGCGCCATCTCCATCTGCTCGAGCCAGCCGACGAGCGAGCTGAGCGGCGTGCCCATCTGATGCGCGGACTCGCGCGCCATCGCCGACCATATCCTCTCGCGCTCTCCTCGTATCGAGGTAAGAACGACCAGGGCTCCACCGGCAACGAGAAGGAAGAGAATCGAGGCCTGAAGCCAAGGGATCCACTTCAGACGTCGCAGGAAGATCGGCTCGCCGAAGTGGATTTGCAGGTTGTACTGAGGAGCGGTCACGGCCGGACTCCGCTGATCCAGCTCGGACACGTAGGCCCGAATCCGCTGCATGCCTTCCGGATCGCGTGGGGCAGCATCGAACGGAAGGTTGGCCACCGACGTCGGGTTCCCCTCCAGATCCGTGACGATCACCGGGATCTCGAGCCGGTTCACCTCGCCGAGCACTTCGAACAACACTTCGTCGGTCAGGCGCTGTTGTTCCTGGGGGTCGGGCGCGCTGGTTGCCTGGAAGGTCAGCGCATAGATGCGGCTGAAAACCGCCGCGTCCATCCGCAGCGCGTTCGCCATCTGCTGCGTGTAGACGAGAAAGGAGACGAGCACCGCCGCAAACGCGAGAGCGATCGCCAACGGAAAGAATCGACGACTCACGGGACCAGCCGATCCACTCCGACGTAGGGGTGGAGCGCCGCCGGTAGATCCACGCTGCCGTCCTCGCGTTGACCGTTCTCGAGGAGAGCGATCAGGATTCTCGGAAGCGCCAGCCCCGACCCGTTCAGCGTGTGCACGTGCCGGGGCTTCTCACCCGGGGCGGGCCGAAACCGAATGTTGGCGCGCCGGGCCTGGTAGTCGGTGTAGTTCGAGCAGCTGGACACCTCGAGCCAGGTGGCCACCCCAGCCGCCCAAGCTTCGAGATCGTACGTCATCGCGTTGGCGAAGCCGAGGTCGCCACCGGGAAGCACGACCCTGCGGTACGGAAGCTCGAGCAGCTCCAGCACGCGCTCCGCATGACCCGTCAGTGCCTCCAATTGCTCGTCGGAGCTTTCCGGAGCGACCAGTCGTACGAGCTCCACCTTGTCGAACTGGTGCACGCGAAGAAGTCCACGGGTGTCCTTTCCGGCGGCGCCCGCCTCTCGACGGAAGCAGGGCGTGTAGGCGACATACGCGCGCGGCAGCGCGGCCCCCTCCAGCAGCTCATCGCGGTGCAGGTTGGTCAGCGGAACCTCGGCCGTCGGCACGAGAAACAGATCGTCCGGTTCGGTCCGATAGGCGTCTTCCTCGAATTTCGGTAGGTGTCCCGTCGCGATCATGGAGGCGCGGTTGACCATGTAGGGCGGCGCGATCTCCTCGTAATCATGCTCCTCGGTGTGGGTGTCCAGCATCAGCCTCACCAGCGCCCGCTGCAGCCGAGCACCGGATCGAGCAAGAACCGGAAAGCCGCTCCCCGACAGCTTGGAGCCGCGCTCCAGATCCAGAACTCCGAGGTCGGCGCCGATCTCCCAGTGCGGTCGGGGCTCGAAGTCGAAGGACGGCTGCTCGCCCCAGGTGCGAACGATCTCACCCTCCCCCTCGCCACCGCTCGGAACACGAGGGCTCGGGAGGTTGGGGATGACCAGGAGGACCGCCTCCAGATCCCGCTCGGCCTCGGCAAGCGCCGGATCCAATGAGCGGATCCGGTTCGCGACATCCTGCATCGCCTCCAGGAGCTCCCCGGCATCCTCCCCGGCCCGTTTCCGTTCGCCGATCTCGCGCGACCGCGTGTTCCTCTCGGCCTTGAGCTGTTCGACTTCGGCGATCAGGTCGCGTCGGGTCCGGTCGAGCCGGATCGCCCGGTCGAGCAGCGCCGCCAACTCGGGATCGGCCCGCACGGCGAGCCGTTCCCTACATTCCTCGGGTTTTTGTCGGAGGTATTGGATATCGAGCATCAAGCCAACCGATCAGACCTCGCCGATCTCTCCGGGCACCAGGTTCGGATTCTCGCAGTTGGGGTTGGCCAGCAGCTTGAACGTGAGTCGGCTGCTGGCCAGGTCGATGTCGAGGATCTCCATTTTCCCGAACCGTCGGAGGGCAACGCCCCCGCACTGGCGGCGGCTCACCGCTGCCAGAACGTCACCGACCTGCACGGCGACCGGCTCATCGGTCACGTAACCGGTCGCAGGCGCGATTATCAGCTCCTCGAACGATACATCGACGATCTGCAGACCGGCCGAAGATGGTTCGTCCAGAACCGAGGCCCTCGGAAACAGATTCGCCACACTATCCTGGAAAGCGAAAGCGAAGTCCCACTCGCTCGTTTGATCGGTTCGCACTGTCTGGAGGAGTATCCAGCTGTAAGCGGAAGGCTCCACCAGAGGGCCTACGAGAAAGTCGGCTACGGTGGCAAAGGCCGGTTCCTCCGGCACGGGCAAGCCTACCGGCGTGCTGCTACAAGCTGGCAACAGAGCGACGAGGAAGATGGCGGTCCAAAGCGGTAACCGATGTATCAAGAAACCTCCCGAAAATCTCTGGTTCGTGCCTGCGAGCACTCGCGACCTCTCGACGATAATGTCCGGGGTCCCGAGCCCGGTCAAGCAGGCTAAGTCACTGATTCACTTGTAATTTCCGCTCAGATTGGTTGACTCCCGATGTGCGCGGCCGGTACGTTGCGAACGCCGATGGCGTTCCGCTGCGGCAAGCCTCGCTTGCGGGGCGCGCGCCTCCTCCGCACGGCGATCGCTCCGGCGACGATCGTGGACGCGCAACCAACCTCGGAGCCTGTGAATACGGTCATCCAGTGAGTCAGTTCCAGCGTCCGTTCGCGGTCGTCCTGGCCGGCGGTGTAGGTTCGCGCTTCTGGCCCGCCTCACGCCCCGAGCGCCCGAAGCAGCTACTCCCGCTCGGGAGCGCCCGCCCGCTGATCGCGGATACCGTGGAACGGGCTTCGGCGCTGGCGGGGCTTGACCGGACTATCATCGTCGCCGGAGCGCATCTGATCGACGCCATCCGCCACGTACTTCCGGAGTTGTCGCCGGAGAATTTCCTCGTCGAGCCCGAGCCTCGGGGCACCGGCCCGGCACTCGCCTGGGCCGCGCACGAGATCGTCGGGAGAGAGCCCAACGCAGTCATCGTGTCGCTGCATGCCGACCACGTGATCGAGACGCTTCAAGATTTTCTGGACACGACCCGTGCCGGCGTCGATGCAGCCGGCGGCGGGCGCCTCCTCTGCCTGGGCATCGTCCCGGACCGACCGGAAACCGGATACGGTTACGTGCGGCGTGGCGAGGCGTTGGAGAGCGGCGTATACGAGGCGGCCGAGTTCGTCGAGAAGCCGGACGAAGCGACCGCTCGCTCCTATCTCGAATCGGGCGCCTATTTGTGGAACAGCGGGATCTTCATCTGGCGGGCGCAGGACCTGATTGACGCCGTGCGTGCTCTGGCTCCGGAGATTGCACTCGCTCAGCTGGACAACGGAAACGTGGCCGAGTTCTTCCGCTCGTCGGAACCGATTTCGGTCGACGTCGCGGTGATGGAGCGGTCCAAGAGGATCGGAGTCGTGGAAGCCTCGTTTCAGTGGGACGATGTGGGAGGCTGGAACTCGCTCGGGCGGACTCGACCGCCCGACGCCCGGGGCAACTTCGTGCAGGGGCGGGCGGAGCTGGTTGAGAGCGAGGGAAACGTCGTCTGGTCCGATGACGGCAAGATCACCCTCTTCGGAGTGCACGATCTCGTCGTCGTCCATAGCGGAGAGCACACCTTCGTCACGACTCGGGAAGCTGCAGCGGACATGAAGCGAATCTTCGAGACCGTCGAGGCGGAGCAGGATTCGGTGGAGGAAGATTGAAGCTCTACATCTTCGACGATAGGCCCGCCGACGAATGGGATCCGTTCTCGCTCAGCCGCCCATGCTCCGAGCTTCTGTTCGGCGTCATGTCGCTGCGTCAGCGCCTCGAGCGGTTCGCCGGAACGCCGGCCGACGGCCTGCTGAGCCGAGCCTGGCTGGGATCCTTCGCGGAGGACGGAGCGCCGCCGGCGATAGCGTACGAGCATCTCCCGGCAGCGGACCGTCTTCTGCTGAGCTCTCGCGCCGTTCCGGAGCCGGGGGCCCGCTTTGAGCCGCCCGATAGCCCCTGCACCCTAGAGATCGACGGAGAAGTCGTCGGCGCCTACCTGCCGTCCGGACTCGACGCCCCTGATGCCGAATGGCTCTCCGCTCCGGCGCCGCTCCCCGGCGGCGCGCTCGTTGTCGAGGGCGCCGTTCTGCAGAAGGTGTGGGAGCTCGTCTCCGAGTCCCCCGATCGGACGGCCCGTGACCTCGCGACCGGCCTTACCGGAATCGCGGAAGCCGCAGGCTCCGTCGCCGCGGAGCGAATCGGTGACGCCACCCTGCAGATCGCCGACGATGTGCGAATCGAGCCGGGCGTACTGCTGGACCTCCGAGACGGACCGATCTGCCTGGATAGGGGAGTCGAAGTCCTGGCCGGAAGCCGGCTCACCGGCCCGCTGTACGCCGGGCCATCCAGCCGCCTGCTGGGCGGCACCTTCTCCAGCGTGACCGCCGGACCCCACAGCTATCTACGCGGAGAGATCGAGGAATCCGTCATTCTCGGCTACACGAACAAGGCGCACGACGGCTTCCTCGGACACGCCTACGTGGGACGGTGGGTGAACCTCGGAGCTCTGACCACGAACAGCGACCTCAAGAACACGTATGGCAGCGTGCGACTTGCCGGTCCGAGCGAGGAGGTCGACACCGGGCTCCTCAAGTTCGGGTGCCTGATCGGGGACCACGTGAAGACGGCGATCGGAACCTTGATCCCCACAGGCGCGGTGATCGGCTGCGGCGCAAACGTGTTCGATGGCGCACCGGGCAAGTGGACACCGCCGTTCAGTTGGGGCGACCCCTCAACCGTGCATCGGCTGGACGGATTTCTCCGCACAGCGGATCTCGCCTCGCAGCGTCGGGATGTGGAGTTCGGAGACGCGCAGCGAGCCTGGCTCGCGGACGTCTGGGAGTCGGCAACGGAGACGCGCAGGTGAATCGATAGCCGTGCGGATCGCGGCGCTCGGAAGCGGAAGTCAGGGGAACTCGCTTTTCGTCGAGGCCGGTGACACGCGGCTGCTAGTCGACGCGGGACTGAGCGCCCGGCAGATCGGGCGCCGCCTCGAGACACTCGACGTCGATCCGCCGAGCATCGCGGCGATCGTCGTTACGCACGAACACCGCGACCATACGAGAGCGATCGGTGTCGCCGCCCGACGGTGGGGATGGCCGATCTACATGAGCCGTCGAACCGCCACGCTCTGCGCCGACCTGCTTCGCGGACAAGAGGAGGTGTGCAGGTTCGAGCGCGAGACCACATTCCGGATTCGCGACCTCGAAGTGCGCTCGTTCCTCACCAGTCACGACGCGGCCGACCCCTTGGCTCTAACGCTGAGCGATCATCGCTCCGGCCTCAAGATCGGCATCGCCACGGACTTGGGCCGCCCCACCGGACCGGTACGCAACGCTCTACGCAACTGTCACTTTCTCGTGCTGGAAGCCAACCATGACGACCTCTTGTTGCGCGAGGGCCCGTACCCGTGGGCCATCAAGGAGAGAATCGGAGGCAGTCGAGGCCACCTCTCGAACCGGATGGCCGCAGAATTGGCCTGCGAGCTACACCACGCGGAGCTCGGCGGAATACTCCTAGCTCACGTGAGCGAGGAGTGCAACGACAGGTCTCTGGCCATCGACACGGTGGCCGAGGCGCTGACCGCGCACAGCTATCGGGGGCTGATCGAGGTCGCTACGCAGAAGCGCCCGACGAGGCTATACGACGTCGAGGAGCTCAGACAACAAGCGTTGGGTGAGAGGCAGCTCGACCTGTTCTGAAACGAGGCTCTAGAGCAGCCTCAGCACGTCGTTCGTGATCACCCAGACCATCAGGCCCACCACGAGGACCATTCCGACCTGCGTGAGCCGGATCCGCTGCTCGATGCTCAGCGCCCGACCACGAACGCCCTCGAAGGCGAGAAACGTCAGGTGGCCGCCATCCAGGACCGGTACGGGGAGCAGGTTCAGGATCGCCAGATTCACGCTGATGATCGCCATGAAGGAGAGCAGCGACCAGATACCGGCGCGAGCCGCCTCGCCAGACAGCTGGCCGATCAGAATCGGGCCGCCGACCTCCTTGGCACTGCTCTGACCGCTGACCAACTGGCCGATGAACTCGAAGGTGATGCGAACCCAGTACCAGGTCCGATACGTGCCCTCCGGAATCGCCTCGGCCCAGCTGAGCGTCCGATACCCCGCCTCGGGATCCGAGGTGACGCCGATCTGACCGATCTCCACCGAGTCCCGGATCACGTCGCTCCAGATTCGAACGCTGCGCGGAACGACCGACAGCGTCTGCCGCTCGCCGTCGCGATCGACCCCGACACGGATCGGCGACCCCGGACTCTGCTGAACGAGAAGCCGAAGCTCGTCGAAGGCGCGCACGCGCTGCCCCTCGACGCTGACGATGCGGTCACCCGGCTGGAAGCCTGCCTCGGCCGCCGGCGAATCCTCTTGAACCTCGCGAACAAGCGCGAGCTGCGTGCCTTGGGCGTGAGCCACGACGATGAAAGCGACGAGGGCGAACAGGAAGTTCATGACGACGCCGGCCGAGATGACGAGAGTTCGCGCCGGCAACGATTTCGCATCGAAATCGCGAGGCGAGGGGCCTCTCGCTTCGGATGCCGATCCCTCCAGCCCTCCGAGGGCGTCCTCCTCCGCCATCCCCGCCATCTTCACGTATCCACCCAGCGGGAACCAGGAGACGACGTACTCGGTCTCCCCCTTGCGAAAGCCGAACATCTTCGGGCCGAGGCCGAGCGAAAATCGCTGCACTTCAATGTCGACCGCCTTGGCCGCCAGGAAGTGTCCGAGCTCGTGCACGAAGATCAACACTCCGAGCACGACGACGGTCGCCAGTATCGTCACCATTAGATCCATGCGCTGCTATCACCCCACCTGGTGGTTCCCGGTTCCGCCGCACGGCCGTTCGAGCCTCTGCGTCGGTGGATACCGGCTAATCGGGCCACTCCGACTGCAGGATCGGTGCCCATCACTGATTGTCTCGGCCCTGCCAAATCGGCTGGTTCAGAGGCCGGCGATCCAAAAGAAAACGTATGCGCCCGGGATCGCCCAAAGCAGCGAGTCCAGCCGGTCGAGGAAGCCTCCGTGGCCCGGCAGGAGTCCGGACGAGTCCTTTTGCCCGCACTCGCGCTTTAGCGCAGACTCCACGAGATCCCCGAGAATCGCAAGGACCGAGACGAAAATACCGAACAGGATCGACCGGACCACGCCACCGGCGGCAGGCAACACCCACATACCGTACAGCAGGGCCGCCACGGCCCCCGCTATCACGGCGGACACGGCTCCCTCGATCGTCTTGTTCGGGCTGATGACGGGTGAAAGCTGTCTCTTTCCAAACGACTTTCCACCGGCGTACGCCGCCGTGTCCGCTAGCCATGTCACGACCACCGGATAGAAAAAAAGTAACGTGCCCTCTACTCGACCGGGCAGGAACCACTCCCTCAGCGGGATGCCGAAGCTGAGGAATCCACCGAGATATAAAGCTCCGAACATCGTGATCGCGGTATTGGAGATGGGGCGCTCGGCCGGCTCGAGCCGGAAGATCGCCCAGGCAGATCCGCCCGCCAGGGCCACGACACCAACCACCCAGGCGAGACCAAAGCCGAGGTCCAAAACGCAGAACGGGAGGATGATCGCGGTCAGGATACCGACAGGCAGAAACGGCCGATAGCCCGTTTCCCGGAGCATCCCCGCATATTCCCAGAAGCCGACGGCAGCGAGGAACCCCAATCCCAGCGCGAGAAAGACGCCGCCGGCGTACACGACGATGACGGAGGCTGGAATGCCGACGGCGGCTACCAGAAGACGCCGGCGTAGGTCTCCTTTCACGGACACGTCCCAGAGGTCAGATCAGACCTCGACCCGGCCGTAGCGGCGCTCCCGGCGCTGGTAATCCAGTATGGCTTCGAAGAGCGCACTCCGATCGAAGTCGGGCCACAGAACAGGCGTGACGAAGAGCTCAGAGTACGCGATCTGCCAGAGAAGGAAGTTGGACACTCTCTGCTCGCCCGACGTCCGAATCAGCAGATCCGGGTCCGGGAGTCCTACGGTATACAGCTCCTCCGCGAACCGTTCGACGTCGATCTCCTCGGGTCGAAGGTTGCCGGCAATCACCGCTTCCGCGAGAGCCCGCGCCGCCCTCGCGATCTCCGATCGGGATCCGTAGCTGATCGCGAGGTTCAGGGAAAGATCCTCGCCGAGCTGCGTGCCCTCCACCAATCGCCCTACCGCAGAGCGGGCGGCATCCGACACCCTTTCGAGATCGCCGAACACCCGTACGCGCACTCCTCGTTCACAGAGCTCTTCCTTTTGGCTGGCCGCGTAATCGGCGAGGAGATCCATGAGGGCTTCGATTTCGGAATGCGGCCGCAGCCAATTCTCCTCGGAGAAGGCGTATAAGGTCAGGTAGCGAACGCCGATCTCCAAACAGGCGATTACTGCTTCCCGGACCGCTAACGCACCTTCATGATGGCCCTCCCACCGGGGAAGCCCACGTGCTTCGGCCCACCGCCCGTTTCCGTCCATGATGACGGCCACGTGCGTGGGGATCTCGCCTCTTAGAACCTGCGCCTGCAGGCGGTCCGCGGTCGCGGAACGATCATCGGTCATGGCGCCGCATTTTGCTGTGCGTGGACGGAAGTGTCAAAAGATCCATCGTTTGTATCCGCTGAACGAGCTAGCCATCCGGGTCGGCTTTGACGCCTTCAGCAGCTCGCTCGAAGCGGCGCAGTCCTCGAACTCCCCCTCTGAAACTGTACGCCTCGTACCCTTTTGACTGCATCCGCTCGGCGAGGTGGGCACTGATGATCCCCTCCCCGCAGTACAGAACATAGGTGTGATCGCGCTCCAAATCTCCAAGCCCACGCAAAAGGTCATCGTGGTCCCGGTGCAAGGCACCCGGCCAGTGCCAATCGAGGTAGGCGGCCGGATCGCGCGTATCGATCACGACGGCTCGGTCCCCGATTTCACTCACGAAAAGATGCGAGCCGACGAGCTCCGCCACGTCCACTGCGCGCGGCTCGAGCACGTCGCGTTCGGCCACGGCGGCCCTGAGAACACTCAGGTCGACCTCTCTCTCCACCTGCGCGACCACTTCGGTCCGAGCTGCCGTGACGGGCCGGTCCGGGACTATGTCACAGTACTCGCGAACGCGCGAGGAGAGGTCGTACGTGCCGATCCGTCGTGCGCGTTCCAGGATCTCTTCCTTGTCGAATCCGACGAGCGGACGGATTACGGGAAGCGGAGCCACTGCGTCGATCGCTCTCAGGTTGGCGAGCGTCTGGGACGAAACCTGGCCGATCGACTCACCCGTAACGATCGCGTCCGCCCCAACCTCCTCCGCCACCTCGGCCGCCGCCAGATACATCATCCGCTTGAGCGTCACCTGCCAATAGGCAGGCTTGACGGTCCGCCGGAATTCATCCATCACGGGCCCGAAGTCGACCACGTGGAGGCGCGGCTCGGTCCCGTAGCTCCAGCGGTCTGTGAGCGCCTTGACGACCTCGATGGTCAGGCGCCTGTAGGCGGCTCCGCCGAGGTTGCAGAACAGGTAATCCAGCTCGACACCGCGGCGCAGGGTCATCCAGGCCGCGACGGCAGAGTCGTATCCGCCCGAGATCAGCGCGACGGCTTTCCCCTGAACGCCGAGCGGCAGACCGGCGGCGCCGGGCCGAGGCGTGCCCACGAAATAGACGTCCTGCTCTCGAACCTCGACTCCGACCACGACATCCGGGTGAGACAGGTCGACCGTCGCTCCAGGGTTGAGCGCGGTGCCGAGCTCTCGCTGGACGTCGTAGGAGCTGAAGGAGTGCTTGCCGACGCGCCGAGCTCGAACCGCGAACCGCCGCCCCTTCACTTCCTCCGCGTACAGAGCCCGGCCACGCTCGACGATCTCGTCCAGCGACGCTCGACAACGGCCGTCGATGATCGAGTAGGAGCTCACGCCGAAGACGCGACCCACGACCTCCAGTACATCGTCTACGGGTTGATCGGGACATGACACCACCAGGCGGCTCCATTTCCGGGCCACTCGCCAACGCAGATCGTGCGCGCGGCCGGCGTCCGCGAGGTTCCGAACCAGGCGCTTTTCGAAGCGCCTGCGCGTCCGGCGCGCTTTTGTGCTGAGCTCTCCGGAGAGCCGGAGCAGCACTTCGCGCGACGCGTTCGAATCGGTCACCCTCGATCTCTCCCTCGGCGGAAAGCGAAAGCCCCGCCGGGTGGGCCGGCGGGGCCTCGCTGCAGATCTATGGCAGGGGCGGGATTTGAACCCGCGACCCAGGGCTTATGAGTCCCTTGCTCTACCAGGCTGAGCTACCCTGCCTCACCCACCAAAAAAGGCGGCCGGAAAACCTACCGGTCAACCTTGCCGCCACCACGCGCATCTACCTCGACGATGCGGTAAAGATGCTCGCCATCGCGAATGAAACCGAAGCGCTCGCGGGCCACCTTCTCTATTGCCGCCGGGGTGGAATCGAGGCTGTCCGCCCACGCCTCCAGTGAATCGACGACCGCAGCCAGCGAATCGATACGTAGGGTCAACGTCCGGCGCTCCGCCCTGAGTTCGCGGAGATCGAACGCCGAATACCCACCGCCGAGCAGAAAATAATACCCCCCGGCCAGCCACAGTGCTCCGATGAGGAGCCGCAGGCCGATCCGACGTAACCTTTCGGGCATGGTTCTCCGGATCGCTGGTTAGGGGCGGGACATCCTCACGATCGCCTACCGAAGGCAGAAACGCCAGAGTAAACGGCTGCCTCCCTCAAATCACCCTCGATACGGAGCAGCCGGTTGTACTTGGCCACGCGCTCGGATCGACAGGGCGCGCCGGTCTTGATCTGACCGGCTCCCGTGGCGACGGCGAGGTCTGCGATGAACGTGTCCTCGGTTTCTCCGGAGCGGTGCGAGATGACGACACCGAAGCCCGATCGCTGCGCGAGCCCGATCGTGGCCAGCGTCTCGGTCACCGTCCCGATCTGGTTCAGCTTGATGAGGATGGCATTGCCGGCGCTCTCCTCGAGCCCTCGCTGCAACCGAGCCTCGTTCGTGACGAACAGATCATCGCCGACGAGCTGCACGCGGTCTCCCAGCCGCGAAGTGAGCTCGCTCCACCCCTCCCAATCATCCTCGGCCAGGCCATCCTCGATGCTCACGATCGGATAGGCCTCCAGCCAAGCCTCGTAGAGCTCGCTCAGCTCCGTGGCGGTCAGATCGCCGGCCTCGCCGGCGCTCTCGAGTCGATAGCGCGCCGTAGCCGGCTCGTAGAGCTCGGTTGCCGCCACGTCCAGAGCCAGCGCTATGTCCGAACCCGCTCGATAGCCGGCATCCTCGACGGCCGCGAGGATGAGGTCCAGGGCCATCCGGTTCGATTCCAGGTTCGGAGCTACTCCACCCTCATCTCCCACCGCGGTGGAGAGTCCGTCGGCCCTCAGCCTGGCCCGAAGCGCGTGGAAGACCTCCGTGCCGGCCCGCAGCCCTTCCGTGAAGCTGGCCGCGCCGATCGGCACCACCATGAACTCTTGAATGTCCACGTTGTTGTCGGCGTGCGCGCCTCCGTTCAGGATGTTCAACATGGGCACCGGAAGCAGGCTCGGAGCGACTGCCGGCTCCGCATCCAGTGGCCTCTCGCCCGCCAGATAGGCGAAGAGGGGCCGTCCCGAATCGGCCGCAGCGGCCCGTGCGTAGGCCATCGACACCGCGAGCAGGGCGTTCGCGCCCAGCCTTCCCTTGTTCTCCGTCCCGTCCAGCTGCACGAGGCGGGCGTCGAGGTCCCCCTGATCCTCCAGAACCTGATCGATCAGCGCGGCGGCAACCTCGCTCTCGATGTGGAAGATCGCACGGCGCACGCCCTTGCCGCCGTAACGGCCGGGCTCTCCGTCTCGGAGTTCCACCGCCTCGTGCCGCCCCGTCGAGGCTCCGCTCGGAACGGCGGCTCGCCCGCAGCACCCGTCGCTCAGGCACACCTCCGCCTCGACCGTCGGGTTTCCCCGCGAGTCGAGGATCTCCAGCGCCTTCATCCCACCTATGACCGGCATACCGTTCTCTCCGTTGTGACTCTGAACCGATCGGTCAAGACTCTGGACCAATCCCTTCCGACTTTGAACCGAAGCGGACCCAAACTGTACTATGCGACGTGAAACCTACAAGGAGGAACGGATGAGCACTCCGATCAGAAGATCGGGATTCGACCTGAAGAAGACATTCCGTGGTGCCGGGGCCGTGGGCTCCGGGATCCTCGTGATCGTCGTCGCCCTCTTGCTGCTCTTCGGCTTCAACCGCGTTAACGATTTCGAGGTGTCGGTGAAGCGCAACCCGTTGACCGGAGCAGTGGACTCCCATCCATACCGTCAGGGACTCTACCATTCGATCATACGGTCCTGGACCAACTATCAGCTACGCGAGGTGGAGTATCCGCCATCCGGCCAGAGCGAGAGACTGGCCGCCCTGACCATGGATCAGCTGACGATCGAGGTGGACGCGGCGTATCGTTACCGGCTCAACCCGGACTCCGTGGTGCACCTCTTCCTCACGGTCGGGGACAATCGCGCAATCCACAACTTCGTGTACAACACGTACCGGTCCGCCGTGCGAGATGCGGTCGCCGAGGTCGGGGCTGCGAACATCCTCTCTCGTGAGCGGGCGGGAATCGGCGGACGAATCGAAGTGCTGATGTCCGAGAAGCTCTCGCCGCCTGGCGATCGAAGACAAGCTGGCGCGCGAGCAGCAGGTGCAGGCCGAGGGCTTCCAGACGAGAGTCGTGGAGGAACAGGCGAATCAGAAGCGAGCCGAGGCGGAGGGAATCCGCGACGCTCAGGAGGTCATCGCCGAGAGCCTGACCGGTGCGGCCGGCCAACGCTATCTGTACTGGCGATACCTGGAGATGCTCGGGGAGGTCGGAGCGGGAAGCAACAACCTCGTGATCGCGCCCACCGAGGGCGGCGTCCCGCTCTTCTTTACGCCGGACCGCTAGCGGCCGGACGGGCCGATTCGCCGGCGGCGCGCTCTTCCGGGACGGGTGGCGCGCCGCGGGCCCGCTCCAGCATGCCGGCAATCTGGGCGCGGGAGCGGGTCATCAGCGCGTCGCGGTCCTGCACCGTCATCCCGGCCAGCGGGATCGGTTGGCCACAAGACATCAGGATCGCACGCGGCCGGATGCGCATCGGACCGGCCGTGATCTCCGCGCCGCCGTCGATCGCGATCGGTACCAGCGTCGTCTGGGTCTCGATGGCGAGCGCGAAAGACCCCTTCTTGAACGATCCGAGCACGCCGTCGCGAGAGCGCGTGCCTTCCGGGAAGAGGCCGAGCGACAGCCCCTCGGCCTGCATGCGCGCCCCGGCTCGCCGCATCGCCTCAGCCGCCTGCGCTCGATCCTTCCTGTCGATGAAAACGTGTCCGGCGTAGCGCATCGCGTGCGCGAAGATGGGAATCCGTGACAGCTCCTTCTTGGTGATGAAGCGGAGCGACACCGGCAGCGTGGCGAACAGGGCCCAGATGTCGAACATGGACTGGTGGTTACAGACGAAGATCTGTGCGCCGCCGGCCTCCACGTTCTCGAGACCGCTGACCCGGACCTCGACGCCGGCCGTCCGGAGAACCGTGCGCGACCAGTTGCGGTGCACCCAGTCGTAGGCGCCCTTGCGTGCGCGGATGAGGCCGGCGGCGATTCCCACCAGCGAAAAGAACATGGTCGAGAAGAAAACGACGACGCCGAACACCAGAGTGCGTATCACTCGTCGGTCTCCGGAGCAAAATGGTCGTATCCTTCGAGGTCCGCCGGAACCACCGTTCCTCGGCTCGACGTCCATGACACGCCGGTTTCGCCCCCCTGCACCGTTCCGATTCTCGTCAGGCCGGCGCCGAAGCGCTCCTCGAACTCCCGCCGGACCTCGTCGCCGCTGCCCGCCTGACAGCAGAGGAGCAGCTCGTAGTCTTCACCGCCCGTCAGGGCGATTCGCAGAGCTGCCTCTCGGCTGGCGTATTCGGACAGCGGCGGCGCCAACGGGACCGCATCCACGTCGATCAACAGCCGACAGCGGGAAGCGGCGGCGATCTGGTGAGCATCGCTTGCCAGGCCGTCCGACACATCGATCAGAGCCTTCAACACCATACGGTCCTGGAGCCAACGGGCTTCCGCCACTCTGGCGGTAGGCCGCTCGAAGGCGGCGCGTGCCCGGGGATCGGGTTCGAGCGAGCGACTCCACGCCCGCACGGCTGCGGCGGCTCCCCCGACCGCCCCGGTGAGCCATACCTCGTCACCGACCCTCGCCCCACCGCGCCCGATCGGGTCGTCCGCAACGCCCAGCGCGCAGATGTCGATGACCAACTCTCCCGCGGTGTGCGCCAGATCACCGCCTAGCAGCCCCGCCTCGTATCGCCGGAGACAGTTACCGACCCCTTCCCCGAGCTCAACGAGCGTGCCCTCCTCCGTCTCCGGCGGAACGATCAGGGAGACGAGGACGCCGACGGGACGCGCGGCCATGGCCGCCATATCGGAGAGGGCGGCAGCCGTCGCTCGATATCCGACTGCATCCCACTGCAGCCAAGCTCGTCGAAAGTGGACACCCTCCACGAAGGCGTCCGTGCTCAGAACCACCGATGTGTCTCGCTCCCAACCAACGACTGCGGCGTCATCGCCCGGAGGGATTTGGATCTCGGGGGCCGATGCTCGAGCCGCCCGGAGAAACGCCCGAATCCGATCGAACTCCGGCCCGGGCTTCATTCGTCCCGCTGGCTGCGGCGAGTCGCTCATAGGCACCGCGTCACGGCTCAGGAGAGCGGAGCCGCTCCCGCCGACGGTGGTTCCGGAGATCCACCGCGCGGCGCCGGAAGAACGAACAGGTACGGGTAGCTCACGGCATCCACACCCCTCAGACGAGCTCTGGCCGCCGGTAATCGCTCGGGCAGGTCACCGGCCGCATGTCCCACCGGTTCGGGCGCGAGCAGCGCGGCAAGACCCGAAACGTGCAGCGCGGCCGCAGCCGCATCGGCCGCCGCCATCCCGGCGGCCAGATAGGCCCCGATGAGCCCAGTCAACACATCGCCTACGCCGCCGGTGGCCAACGCGGAGTCGCCCGTGGTGCTCACGCGAACGGGCGCATCGCCGTCCGCCACCAGAGACGGAGAGCCCTTGAGCAGAACCGCACAGCCGAGTACACGGCCGGCTTCGCGGACCGCGGACGCAGGGTCGGAAGTGATCTCCTCCAGCGGGACGGCCATGAGCCTGCTCAGCTCACCGGGATGCGGCGTGACAAGGGAGCCGGCCGGGATGCGGCCACCCAGCTCCGTCGCTTCCCCCGCCCACACGTTCAGGCCATCCGCGTCGAGAACCAACGGCTTGCCATGGCTGGACGTCGCTTCGAGTACCGTCTCCACCAGCGAGCGCGCTTCATCGCCTGCTCCCAGCCCAGGCCCCAGGGCCACAGTATGAGCCCAGTCGATCGCGTCACGGACGGAGTCCGGCTCATCCCATGGCACGAAGATCGACTCCGGCACCGATTTCTGAACGATCTCCCGGTTTGCCGGATCTCCTACCACTTTCACGATGCCGGCGCCCGCCCGTAAGGCCCCGCGGGCGGACAAGACCGACGCGCCCGCCATCCCGCTTTGCCCGGCCACGATGGCAACGTATCCGGCTCGACCCTTGTGGCCGTCCGCCGAGCGCGGAACGAGCGTCGCCGCGACCCAGGCATCGGTAATCGCCCTGAAGCCCATGGGCTCTGGGGGGGGCGGAAATCCGATCTCCACGGCAACCAGATCTCCGCAGCGGCTTCGGGCGGGAAAACGGAGGAGACCCAGCTTCGGCCAGCCGAGACTCACGGTCAGCGTCGCCTGAATGCACTCGCCGGGCACGATACCGGTGGTGAAATCGGCCCCGCTCGGGCCATCCACGGCGACGATCGGCAAGCCGGACTCGTTTGCCGTTCTGATCAGCGCGGCGATCGGCTCCCGGGGAGGACCGGTGACGCCGGTACCGAGCAGCCCATCGATCACTACCGAGGATTCGGCAAGCAGCGAGGGAAGCTCATCCGGGCGTCGAAGGTCGATCGACCATCCGGCCAGCACATCCGGCTCCGGAGGACGGGACCCGCAACCCACGGCCGACACTTCACGCCCCCAGGCAGCCAGCGTGCGGACGGCCGCGAGCGCATCGGCTCCATTGTGACCGCTGCCGGCCAGGGCCAGCACGGGGCCAACCGGAAAGCTGTTCTGGAGGGAGTGGGCGAGCTCTCTACCTGCCGATTCGATCAGCGCCCGCTCGGGAATCGCACCTGATTCGGTCGCGTGGCGATCGAGCTCTGCAATCTCGGCCGCGGTGGGAAGCCAGACGACCTCGGCACCTCGGGGAAGGGGCGGAGCCGTCTCGTGTTCGAGCATCATGCCATCCGAGCCGTCGGGATCGACCGACGGGCTGGGGCGTTACTTAAAGGATTGAGAGACGGAGCGGCCGAAGCTGATCTCTCCGTTGTCGATTCGAATGTTGAACCCGCACTCCGGATTCGAACAGACCCAGGCCTTGTACCGAATAGCCGCGCCCTCGCGACCGTAATCGGAAAGCGGGATCAGAACGCCGTTCTCGCATTTGAGACAGCTGGGGAATTGGTCCGAAGACTCCACGCGATCACCCCTCCCGGTTGGTTGGCGTTCGGCTTGGCGTCGCTCCTACTCGGGGAGCGTGTGACGCGCGGCTGGCGCTTCTCATGTACTCCACGGATAGCCGGTCTCGAATGCCTCTTCGAAGCTGAATAGATCTTCGAAGTCCTCCGGCGTATCCGTGGGCTGCTTAATCAGTATCCCCGACTCCACGAGCAGGAACACGACATTCCCCATGTCCGACGTGGAGTGTATCCCCCAATGCTGGAGCACGGTGCGCGCCAGGGGCCCAAACCGATCCAGCGCGAGATCGCGCACCGCCTCCGCGAGCTCGGCACCCGTAAGGTGGCGAGGCCGTTCAAGCTGCTGCAGGCGGTGATGGAGCGCCTCCAGCAGGAAAACGTAGGCCGCTTCCGCATAGCGTGGATTTCGCCGGGCCAATCGGCCCAGGATATCTGCACCCGGAGACGGCGTCATCATGGCCTCTCTCGCGTCCATCCTCTCCGCTGTCCTCCGCTTCCCGAAGGCGGGCCGCCGCCAACGCAAGCCCAAACGCCACACCGAAAAACGCGCTTCTACCATCTTCAGCCGAATCTGACGGGCGCCTCATCGAAGGTCAAGTGGCCCTGCGCCGCAAGTTCTCGGCCGCGCTCGCCTCGAGGGCCATCTCATTCCGGAAGCAGCACGGATTCATCGCGCTCGACGATCTCGATGCGCCCGGCGGTCGTGTCGCGCAGAGTCTCGCGCAAGCCTCCGACCTTGCTCAAGGCCACTCCGATCTCGAGCTCGCTGCGCTCTGAGTACGCGTCTCCGAGACGTCGGGCCCGTGCAGCCGCCAGCGCTCGCATTACCGCGCCCGTGTCCTCGTACGCGAAGCGCAGGTGCAGCTTTTTTCCGACAACGCGGCGGCGTCGGCCGGTTCGCCCCAGCGCATCACCTGCAGCCTTCGCGTAGGCCCGAGCCAGTGGGCCCGTGCCGAGCTTCGTGCCTCCGAAGTACCGCGTCACGACGACGGCGACGTTCGTCATGCCGCTCCCGGAGATCGCTTCCAGAACCGGGCGCCCACCGGTGCCGGCTGGCTCGCCGTCGTCATCGTACAGATCGGAACCGGAATGAAGTCGCGCGGCCACAATGTGATGGCTGGCGTCGTGGTATCGCCGCCGCTCGTCTGCGCGGAAGTCTCGCGCTTGCTGCTCGGAATCGACGCCCCGGCACACCGCAATAAAGCGAGAACCCCGCTCACGATACTCGGCTTCACCCGAAGCGGCCGGGAGCACTACGACATCTGCGGGGAGAGGTCCGCTGAAGATCAGCTCAATGAGCCGGCTCCGGCCGGCTCGTAAAGAGGGAATGCCGCGCACATGGAGCTCACGTCCGCCCGTACGGCCCGGAGGACGGATTCGGAGCCGCCGTCACGGAGCACGCGGTCGATCATCGAGGCGATCGCACGCATCTCATCGGCGGCCATTCCCCGAGTCGTGACCGCGGATGTGCCGATCCTGATCCCGGAAGTGACAAACGGAGACCGCGTCTCGAATGGCACGGTGTTCTTGTTCACCGTGATCCGTGCACCCTCCAGCATCTCTTCCGCATCCTTGCCCGTCAGTTCCGTGTTCCGCAGGTCGATCAGGAGTAGATGCGTATCCGTTCCGTCGGCGACCAGCTGATACCCTTGGTCGGCCAGTGCCTCTCCCAACGCTCGAGCGTTGGCGATCACCTGCTGCGCATAGGAGCGGAACTCCTCGCTCTGGGCCTCACGCAGCGCCACCGCTTTTGCCGCGATCACGTGCATGAGAGGTCCGCCCTGGGTCCCGGGAAATACCGACTTGTCGATCGCCTTCGCGTGCCGTTCTCGGCAGAGGATCAGCCCGCCACGCGGACCCCGCAGGGTCTTGTGGGTCGTCGTCGTGATGACGTCCGAATGGGGTACGGGCGAGGCATGCACGCCGGCAGCGATGAGGCCGGCGATGTGGGCCATGTCCACCATCAGCACGGCATCGATCTCGGTCGCGACTTCGGCGAACTCGGCAAACGGGAGCTCCCTCGGATAGGCACTCGTCCCGGCGACGATCATCTTGGGCCGCTCGCGAAGTGCCGTCTCGCGCAAGGCATCCATATCGACTCGGCCGTCCTCTTCCCGAACACCGTAAGCGGCGACCTGGAAAAGCTGTCCACTGAAGTTGACCGGTGAGCCATGCGTGAGGTGGCCGCCGTGGGCCAGGTCCATGCCGAGGATCTTGTCTCCCGGCTTCAGGAACGCGAAGTAGGCCGCCAGGTTGGCTTGGGAGCCGCTGTGCGGCTGGACGTTGGCATGCTCGGCGCCGAACAGTGCCTTCGCTCGATCCCGGGCCAGACTCTCGGCACGGTCCACGAACTCGCAGCCGCCGTAGTAGCGTTTGCCCGGATAGCCTTCGGCGTACTTGTTCGTGAGCACCGAGCCCATGGCCTCGAGCACGGCCGGCGACACGAAGTTCTCGCTGGCAATGAGCTCGAGACCCTGCCGCTGCCGCTCCACTTCCCTTTGAACGGTCGCGAAGATCTCCGGATCGGTCTCGGCCAGCATCCCGTCCGGGGTAGGCCAGGAGGGCGCCGTAGCGGCCGTGCCGTATCGTTCCTCGCTCACTTTCGCTCGCTTGTTGGGAGTTGGCGGATTTCTCGGGCCTCAGACATGCGAGCGGTGCAGCCGCGCCACCTGTTCCACCCGCCGCATAGCGAGTCGGTCCGCAGCGTCGGCGCTGGTGATCCCCTCTTCCTCCGCCAGCTCGAAGATGCGGAGGATCACGTTGTAGATCTCTCCGGCCTTGCGCTTCGAGCGATCCAGGCTCCACCCCACGAGCTCCGAGTAAACGTTGATCAGACCGCCCGCGTTGATGACGTAGTCGGGAGCGTACAGGATGCCGCTCTCCCGGAGGAGATCGTCATCCTCCTCAGTCTCCAGCTGGTTGTTGGATGCTCCGGCGACGATGTCCACCCGCAGTGCCGGAATCGTCCGGTCGTTCAGCACGGCGCCGAGGGCGCAAGGCGCGAAGATGTCGGCATCCACCTCATAGATCGCATCCGGCTCGACCGCGACTGCGCCCAGCTCGTCCGCAGCCCGGTCGACCTTGGCCTGATCGATGTCGGTGACGATCAGCTTCGCTCCCTCCTCGGCCAGGTTGCGGGCCAGGTAGTAGCCCACGCTTCCGACACCCTGAATCGCGACCGTCTTCTTCCCGAGATCATCGTCGCCGTACCGCTTGAGGGCGCACGCCTTCATTCCCCGGTAGGTGCCGAACGCCGTCACCGGTGAAGGGTCACCGGAGCGTCCGAGGATTCCGACGACGTATTCGGTCTCCGTGTGGACGTAATCCATGTCCTCGACAGTCGTGCCGACGTCTTCGGCGGTGATGTACCGGCCACCCAGGCTTTCGACGACCCGGCCGTGCGCCCGCATCGTCATCTCTCGGGTGTTCGTCTTGTGGTCGCCGATGATCACCGCCTTGCCGCCACCCAGGTTCAGTCCGGCGATCGCGGCCTTGAAGGTCATTCCGCGGGAGAGGCGAAGCACGTCGATGAGAGCATCAAGGTCGGTCTCGTAGTTCCAGAACCGGGTGCCGCCGAGCGCCGGGCCGAGCGTCGTGTCGTGGATCGCCACGATGCCCTTGTATCCGCACGACGGCTCGTAGCTGAACACGACCTGTTCGTGGCCGTGTTCGGCGAATAGATCGAACAGCTCGGGCCGCTCGAGGCCGGTGAGCTCGATCATCTCGTCGATCCGCACGTCCGTACTGCTCACAGGGCGCCGTCCTTTTCTCTATATAGCTGTCCGGAGATGATCCAGCGGTGGATCTCGCTGGTTCCCTCGTAAATCTCAGTGATCTTCGAGTCGCGGAACAGACGTTCCACCGGATACTCGCGGCTGTACCCATAGCCGCCGAACACCTGTACGGCCTGCCGCGCGACCCAGACGGCGGCTTCGCTCGCCACCAGCTTGGCCGTCGACGACAGGCGGCGACTGCGAGGGTCGCCCGCCGAATACGCCCGTCCGGCCCGCTCCAGCATCGCGAGAGCTGCCTCGTAACGCTGCGCCATGTCCGCGAGCTTGAACTGGACACCCTGGTAGGCGCGAATCTGTTGCCCGAACTGGCTTCGTTCCTCCGCGTACTGGAGCGCGTGCTCGAGCGCTGCCTTCGCTATCCCGACGGCCTGAGCCGCGATCCCGAGCCTGCCGCCCTCGAGCGCGGCGAGGGCGTAGCGGAACCCCTGGTCCGGCTCTCCGATCAGGTGCTCCGGGCCCAGCCGGATGCCGTCGAGCGCGACCTCCACCGTCTCTGAGCCCCTCAGGCCCATCTTCTTTTCTTTCTTGCTCGGGCGGTATCCGGGCGCGTCGGTGGGAACGACAAACGCGCCGATTCCGCGCGACCCGCGTCGGTCGCCCGGAGTGTCGGTGCGCGCGAAAAGCAGGACCAGATCGGCGGACGCACCGTTCGTGATCCACGTCTTCGAGCCCTCCAACAGCCAATTCTCGCCAGCACGCGTGGCCTGTGCGGTGAGGCTGGCCGCGTCGCTACCGGAGCCGGCCTCCGACAGCGAGAACGCACCGAGAACCTCGCCGCGTGCCATCGGCCGAAGCCAGCGCTCCCTCTGCTCCTCCGTGCCGTGCCTGAGTACGATCTGCGTAGGGAGAGAGTTGTGCACGCTCATCGAGACCGAAACCGATGGGTCACCCCAAGCGATCTCGACCAGGCAATACAGATAGGTCAGCATGTCCAGCCCGAGGCCGTCGTACTCCTCCGGAACGAGCATGCCCAGAAAACCGAGCTCGCCGAGCTTGTCGACGACCGCCCGATCGAACAGCTCCTCTTCGGCATCCCGGCGCTCGGCGTGTGGCCGGAGCTCGGACTCGGAAAAGGAGCGCGCCAGCTCGCAGATCTGGCGCCGCTCTTCCGTCAGCCCGATACCAAGGGGTGCGTCGTGCATCGTCAGCGCTCGCCGTAATCGTAGAAGCCGCGGCCGCTCTTTCTGCCCAGCCGGCCCGCCGCCACGTACTTCCTGAGGAGCGGACAGGGCCGATACTTGTCATCGCCAAGGTCTCGATGCAGGACTTCACAGATCAAGAGACAGGTATCGAGGCCCACGAGATCGGCCAAGGCCAACGGTCCGAGCGGGTGGTTCATCCCCAGTTTCATGACGGTATCTATCGCCTCCGCGTCGGCTACCCCCTCCATGAGACAGAAGACGGCTTCGTTGATCATCGGCATGAGGATTCGGTTGGAGACGAAGCCGGGGAAGTCGTTCACCTCCACGGCAGTCTTCCCGAGCCGCTCGCACAGATCTACGGTGGCCCGAGTCGTCTCGTCGCTCGTCTCCAGCCCCCGGATCACCTCAACCAGCCGCATCATCGGCACCGGGTTCATGAAGTGCATACCTATCACGCGCTGCGGTTCCTGGACGCTCGCTGCGATCTCGGTGATGGATATCGAGCTGGTGTTCGTCGCCAGGATCGCTTCCGCCGAACAGACCTCTCCGAGAACCCCGAAGATCTCACGCTTGAGCTCGATCCTCTCCGGGACGGCCTCAACGATGATCCCCGCCGCTGTGAGATCCGTCAGGGCGGCGGTGGTCTGGATCCTCGCCAGGGCGGCGTCCGCATCGGCTTCGGTGATCTTCTCCTTCTTGACCTGGCGCTCGAGGTTCTTCTGGATCGTGCTACAGGCATCCCCCAAGACGGCCTCGTCGACATCGGCCAGTGTGACCTCGATACCGGCCAACGCGAATACGTGGGCAATCCCGTTGCCCATCGTGCCGCCTCCGACGACGCCCGCTCTGTCGACGGCTAGGTGTGCAGCCACCGGTTTACTCCTTCACTCAATCTGATTCCCGGCCGCTTGCCACACGCTTGCGGAGCTCCTTTCGTACAGCCGGCGGGCGGAGGGCCAGAACCCTCAGCGCCGGGCGGATCCGTTTCGTATTCACCACCCACGCGATGCCCACCAACGTCGCACCCGTGACGAGCCAGCTGGCCTCGGGCCCGAACGGTCCGCCCGTAAGCCATGTCGCCCCGTCGATCACGGCTTCGATGCCCGGCGTGTCAAGTGAGAAGCCGGGCGTGGATTCGTCCAGGCCGCTGACCGGAAGGTCCGCCCCCACACCCATCGCCCAGTTCCACCCGAAGTGAAGGCCGGACGCGAACCAGAGGCTCATGGTTCGCAGGAGCGCCGCACCGAGGAGAACTCCGGCCAACGCGATGTTGCCCAACGCAAGCATCGACACATGCGGGTTCAGGCCATGCAGCGCCGCGAACAGCACCGCCGTGACGAGCACCGCAGCGGTTCCGCCCAGAGCCTCGGCGAAGAGCTGCAGCGGATACCCGCGAAGCAGAAGCTCCTCGGCGAAAGCAGCCACGGCGAGGAACGCGGTGAACTCCACCGACGCCCCGACTATGTGTCCTGCCGAAGCGGGATCGCGCGTCCAAGTGACCGCCCCGGCGACCGCCATGCCCAACACGACCAACCCTATGAGACTCGCGCCGAGCAGCGTACCCCTCGCGAAGGAGCCCGGCGCCAGCCGATCGACCGGCAAGCCGAGCGCGGCGAGCGGCTTGCCTTCCACCCGCTCCATCATGATCCAGCTGGCCAGGAGGACGGCCACGAGGGGCGTGAGAAAAGCCCAACGCTCCGGCCATGCTCCGCTGACCCATGGGGCATTCAGCCACATCGCGAGCTGGCCGAGAATGAGCAGCAACGCCAGGAAGGCGACGACAAAAAGGGACAGGCGCCAACCGGTGCGGAGGCGACCCTCCGATCCCCGCAGGATCACGGCGATCCGCTCGCGCCCGTGCGTCTCTACCCTATGGCCCGCCGAACGGGGGTCCGCAGCCGACTTCCGATGAGAATCGCCAGCGCGATCTTCAAGACATCGCCCGGCAAGAACGGAAGGACGACGGCCCGGAACGTCATGGCACCGCCGGTCGCAACCGAAAGCCAGGCTGCTCCAGCCGTGTGGATCAGCGCCACTGCAGCGACCGACCCGGCAGCCAGAACCACGAGACGTTCGGATCTCCAGGATGCCCAGCCGGCCACGCCCGCGGCGAGGGGAAAGGCCAGCAGGTAGCCTCCGGTCGGACCCACGAGATAGGCCAGTCCGCCACCCGCTGCGAAGACCGGCAATCCCGACAGGCCGGCGGCAAGATACAGCAGCTGACTCGCCGCACCGCCGTACGGACCCAGCACGATGCCGGCCAGCAGAACGGCCGGCACCTGCAAGGTGAACGGAACCCCCGCGACCGGTAACGGGACCGCGATCTTCGCGCCGAGCGCCGTCAGCGCCGCGAACGCGGCGACGCCGACCACGCGCGACGCCAGCTTCCGGCCGGCGCGCTCCTCTGAGACTAGTGATGCTATTGTATTATCGATTGTTACCATACCTTATCTCAAGCGAGTTCTATACTCATCGCGACCGCGTTACCGCCACCCAAGCAGAGCGTCGCGAGGCCCTTCTCTACGCTGCCATCGCGCATCGCGTGGACGAGTGTCGTGAGGATGCGCGCCCCGGAAGCGCCGATCGGATGACCCAACGCCACCGCTCCCCCGCGCACGTTCACTCGATCCCAATCGACGCCCAGCTGACGGCCGTCGGCGAGGGCCTGGACCGCGAACGCTTCATTCATCTCGACCAGTCCATAATCCGGGACCGAGGTCCCCTCGATTTCCATCAGTTTTTGGACCGCCACGACCGGGGCGAAAAAGAGGTCGCGAGGGGCTGTCGCGCCCACCGAATATGCCGAGATCCGTGCAAGGATGTCCAGGCCGTTCGCCTCAGCATACGCTTCGGAGGTGATCAGGATCGCGGCAGCTCCATCGTTGAGCCCCGGCGCGTTACCGGCGGTGACGCTCAGCTCCTGGACCTCCGGCGGCGCGTCTGCGCCGAAAGCCGGCCTCAGCTTCGCGAGGGCCTCGACGGAGGTCTCTCTTCTAGGCGGCTCGTCCGTGTCGACGACGATCGAGCCCTTTCGACCCGGCACTTCGACCTGAACGATCTCGGCGTCGAACTCTCCCGCATCGATCGCCCGAATCGCCTTCTCGTGGCTGCACGCGGCAAACTCGTCTTGATCGATCCGGCTGACCTCCGCTTTCATCGCTGTGTACTCTGCGTAACCGCCCATGTGGCACTCGCCGAAGCTGCACCACAATCCGTCGTTGACCAGCCCGTCTACGATCTGTCTGTCTCCGAACTTCACTCCATCGCGGTAGCCGCGAAGCAGGTAGGGAGCGTTGGACATCGACTCCATCCCGCCAGCGACGATCACCTGATTGTCGCCCGCTTTGATCGCTTGCGCGGCCAGCATCGCCGCCTTCAGCCCCGAGCCACACACCTTGTTGATCGTCACGGCCGGCACCGTCTCGGGAATTCCGCCCATGAGCGCGGCCTGTCTGGCCGGTGCCTGACCGACACCCGCCTGCACGACATTCCCCATGATCACGTCTTGGATTTCGCCGGCGGGGACGCCTGATCTGTCTACGACGGCTTCGATCGCCTTCGCCCCCAGCTGAGGCGCCTTGAGTGGCGAGAGGCCGCCAAGAAAACGGCCTGTCGGCAATCGGGCCGCGCCGACGATGACCGCCGTGTGCTCTTTATTCATCATGACCGTCCTGTTCTCGTTCGGACTTCATCTACACCGCCGGACTACACCGGTTGCCCGTCGGCTGAGCGGCGCTCGACGAGCTCGCAGCCATCGCGATCTTCCAACGGCTTCGCAACCCCGACGCCGACGTATGGGTCGTGGCTGAACACGATTTGCCAGCCGTTCTTGCCCGCAACGTTGAGCCAGCGACGCTTGCTCTCCAGGGTGACGAGCGGCTCGACGTCGTAGCCCATGATCCATGGAAGAGGCAGGTGAGCGCTCGTCGGCACGAGATCGGCCGGATAGAAGATCGTCGCTTCGCCGGCCCGCACCACGACGGACTGGTGGTGCGGCGTGTGTCCGGGAGTTCGGACCAACTCTACGCCTGGAGCCACCTCTCCATCCTCGTCCACGAAGTCCAAAAGAGCCGCCTCCACGAGCGGCTCGAACGGCTTCGTGAAGTAGCTCGCCCGCACGCGTTCGTTCTTTCGTTGTGCGTATTCCCATTCGCCCCGCCGTACCACATGACGAGCCCTGGGGAACGACGGTCTGATCCTGCCGTCGCAGTCCAGTCGGGTCGTCCCACCGGCGTGATCGAAGTGAAGGTGAGTGCAGACGACGATGTCTACCTGTTCCGGCTCCACGCCCGCGGCGCGAAGCGACGACTCCAGTCGAGTCGGCTCGCCGGCGTTCTCTACCCCGTAGATCTCCGTGAACTTCTCGTCTTCTTTGTTTCCGAGGCCGGTGTCCACCAACACGATCGTTCCGCCGGTCTCGATCAACAGACAGCGCATGGACAGCGGGATGCGGTTTCGCTCATCCGCCGGAATCCGCCGGCTCCACAAGGGCTTGGGCACTACGCCGAACATCGCTCCGCCATCCAATCGCACGAGCCCGGCGTCCACCGTGCTCACGCGTACGCCGCCCTCATCGCAGACGATCACCGCCGTCTCCTTCTGCGTCGTCTCCGCGGCTGCCGGGCCAGCCAGCTTTGAAGCTCCCCCCAGCTCTCGACACCTTGCCGCTCGGCCTCATCGATCAAGCGGAGGAGCAGCAGGGCTGTTGCACGAGCATCTCCCCAGGCGCGGTGGCGGCCGTCGATCTCGATCCCGTAGAACGCCGCGAGCGAGTCGAGTCCGCGTCGCCGGACGCCGGGCAGCGCTTTTCTGGCGAGGCGGACGGTGCACACGCGTGGTCCGTTTGGGATGAGCATCCGGGCCCGGCGCATCTCCGCGCTCAGGTATGCCCAGTCGTATGCAGCATTGTGCGCGACGAACACCCGGCCCTCCAGCCTCTGCCGCAGCTCTTCGGCGATATCACGGAACCGCGGCGCCGAGACGACCATCTCCCGCGAGATTCCGGTCAGCCCCGTTACCCAGCGGGGAACGGGACGCTCTGGGTCGATGAGGGTAGAGAACTCCTCTCGAATCGCTCCGTTCTTCACTTCGACCGTCGCGACCTCGATGATCCGGCCGCCCTTGGTGACCGGGATGCCTGTCGTCTCCACGTCGACGACGACGAAAGTCAGCGCATCCAAGCGTCGTTCCTCGTGCGATCCGGGTGCCGCCAACCGCCATATCCCGTCCGCATCGACATCAACGCGGTGGTCGTCGGCCAGAAGCTCGAACACCATGCGGGCGGCCAGCCCGGGCGGCCCGTTCTTGAGGCCGAAGACACGGCCGGCCAGGCGAGATGTCGGCTGCGGACCTTCTTCGATCAGATCGAGGGCATGCGAGAGAAGAGAGGAGCTCTCGGTGAAGCGCAGGCCGGGCTCGTTCACGCTCAGGCGGGCCGCCGAGCCAGGTCGGTCGCCGAGCTCTCTTCGTCTAACGCAGATGTGAGCGCGAACGTCAGGCCCTCGAGCTCGAGAGCGAGATCCATGGTTCGAACGACCAACGAATCTCCCGCACCGATTTTGACCGGCGCGAAGTTCAGAATGGCCGAGACCCCGGCTTTCGCCAGGCACTCCGCCACCTCGGGTGCCACGTCGGGCGGCGTCGCGATGATTCCGATCTCCACTTCGCGTTCCCGCACCACGCTGGCCAGAGAATCGATCGAGCTCACCGCCAGGCCTCCCAGCTCGGCGCCGACCTTGCGGGAGTCGACGTCGAACGCCGCCACGACGTCGAAGCCCCGCTCGCTCAGCTCCCGATATCCGAGAAGTGCCGATCCGAGCTTCCCTACCCCGACGATCGCCACGCGCCACCGCCTGGCGAGCCCGAGAATCCTCTCCAGCGTGTCGATTAGCTCCGAGACCTCGTACCCCCTGCCCCGCTGACCGAACGACCCAAAGAGACTCAGGTCCTTTCGAACCTGAGCCGACGTGGCGCCGACACGCTCCGCCAGTTCCTGGCTGGAGATGAGGTCCTGCTGGCCGGCCACTTCTCGAAGCAGGCGGAGGTAGGTCGATAGGCGGCGGACGGCCGATTCGGAGATCTTTTTCACGCTCCCGAAACGCTTGTGAAATCGTTCACAAGCAACTTAGGGACGCTTCCGGCGCTTCTCAACGCCGGTTTGGAGCGCTCGGGCCAGATCCACGAAGTCCTGCGGAGAGAGAACCTCCGGTCGGGCGCGTGGGTCGAAACCCAGGCCGGCCGCGAGCTCCTCCATGGCTTCCGGCGAGAGGCCGTACTCCGGAGCGCTACGCAGGATCTTCTGTAGCTGCTTGCGGCGCCCCCTGAACGCCACACGCGTCAGCCGGCGCAGCGCGACCTCCTCGTCCGCAGGGAGCGGCCGCGGGTCGGGATCGATCACCAGGGTGGCCGAGTCCACGCCGGGCACCGGACGAAACGCCCTTCTCCCCAGGCGGAACGCGATGTGCGCGCTCCCGCGAGTCTGGACTCCCACGCTCAACGCGCCGTATGCCTTCTTGCCCGGGCTCGCTACGATCCTCTCCGCGACCTCGAGCTGAACCGTCACGACGACCCTGGCGGGAGGCGGGCGGATCTCCAGGATCCGAAACAAGAGCGGCGTGGTGATCGAGTATGGGAGGTTGGAGAGCACCCGATGTGGGCGCTCGGGAGCCAGGAGCACCGAGAGATCCAGCCGCAGCGCATCGCCGTGCACGACCACGACCGTGCCGGACTCGGCGAACCGCTGCCTTAGATCCTCGACCAGGTCATCATCCTTCTCGACCAGCACCAGCTCGGCCACCTGATCGGCGAGCAGGACGCTGAGCTCGCCGTGACCTGGACCGATCTCAAGAACCGCGTCTCCGGAATCCGCTTCCAGCTCACGGATGATCTTCTTCTGAAGATTCGGATCGACGAGGAAGTTCTGGCTGAGCGAGCGCTTCGCGGGACGTCGCTCGCCTTGTTCTGCGCTCACCCTGCCATCAGGGCCGTGATGCAGGCGACTCGCACCACATCATCGACGACCGCGCCGCGGGATAGATCGTTGAGGGGACGCGAGAGCCCTTGGAGGATCGGTCCCAAGGCCTCGGCGCCGGCGAGACGCTGCACCAGCTTGTAGGCGATATTTGCCGCGTCCAGATCCGGGAAGATGAGGACGTTCGCATCGCCGCGAATCGGGGAGTCCGGTGCCTTGGTGACAGCTATGTCGGGGATCAGAGCAGCATCTACCTGAAGCTCTCCATCCGCTGCGATCTCGGGACAACGCTGGCGGAACAATCCCAGAGCCTCCCGAACTCGGTCGACCGAGGCACCGCCAGCCGAACCGTGGGTTGAGTAGGAGAGAAAGGCGACGCGAGGTTCGTCGCCGACGATCAAGCGACGCGCTCGCGCGGTCTGCTCGGCGATCTCGGCCAGCTGAGCCGGAGTCGGATCGGGAACCACGCCCGCGTCCGCGAAGCTGAGCACGGAGAAACCGACCGGAGCCGGCTCGCGCAACAGCATGTAAAAGGCGCTGGAGACGATCCCCACATCTGGCGCCATTCCAATACAGCGAAGGCCCGCTCGTATCACGGCAGCCGTTTCCGTACCGGCACCGGCCACGGCACCGTCCAGCCAGCCCGAGCCGACGAGCCGCGCCGCCACCTGAACCGGGGATGACAGGTCACAGCCGTAAGGGTCAGCGGCCACGTGCTCCAGTACCTCCAACGGTAGATCCGCGATATCGACCAGCTCGACATCGGGAAGCAGCTCCTGGAGAGGACGTAGATCGGGCTCCGCTCCGATCGCCACTGGCCGGACGAGTCGCTGCTCAGACAGCCTCCGCATGCCCTGGACCAACCGCTCGTCCCCCGGTTCCGGAAAGCCGATCCGGCGGCGAGCGGCCGAGGCCCGCGTGGCGAGGTCTTCGAGGAATTCCGCCGCTGGCGCGGAGGACCTCATGCCTGGCCGAGGAGCCGGACGTCGATCATCCGCCAGCCACGTGCGGTCCGAGACGCCCGACGAGAGCATCAAGCACCAAGGGGGGAACGAAGCCGGAGACGTCGCCGCCGAGCCGCGCCACTTCGCGGACGAGGGACGAGGAGAGGAAGGTGTACTCGTTGGCCGGAGCCATGAAGATCACCTCGATCTCCGGCCACAAAGACCGATTCATCAGGGCCATCTGGAACTCGTACTCGAAATCGCTGACCGCCCGGAGTCCCCGGATGATGACGGGGGCGCCCGAGGACCGCGCGAAGTCGACGAGAAGGCCCTCGAACGACCCGATCTCGACGCGCGGCTCGTCTTCGTAGACGGCCCTCAGGCAGGCCACCCTCTCTTCGAGCGGGAACAAGGGCTGCTTGGTCTGCGTCGCCGTGGTCGCCACGGCCACGATCACCCGGTCCACGAGCTTGAGGCTCCGTCGGACGATGTCGTCATGCCCCAGCGTCAGGGGATCGAATGAGCCGGGATAGACCGCGGTCCTCTCGCTTGCGTTCACTGATCCGTCTCCGTTTCTGAACCTGTTTCCCCCGCCACCAAGAACGTCAGCTGGGTATCTCCGTAGGCCCTCGACCAGTCGCCGGGCCTCGCGAGCGAAACGGCCGGCTCATGCTCCACACAGAGAATCCTCGCGAACGGTCGCGCCCGGTACGCATCGGCCAGCCGCTCCGCCAGCCCCTTACGATACGGTGGATCCGCCAGGACGACATCCCACCGGCGGCGCAGACTCCGCTGCAGGAAGGCGAACGCTTCCGAGCGCGACACCCGCGCACGGTCTTCGAGCCCCAGGGTGCCCAGGTTCGAGCGAATCGCCCGTATGAGCCGGGAGTCGCTCTCGACGAAGTCGACGTGGGCGGCTCCCCGGGAGAGAGCCTCGATTCCGAGAGCTCCGGATCCGGCAAAAAGATCCAGCACCACGGCATCTTCCACCCGGGCGCCGAGAGCGCTGAACCACGCCTCGCGCACACGCTCGCTGGTCGCCCGAAGCGTCGGACGAGAGGGCGCCGAGATCAGACGGCCGCCCAGCGTTCCCGCGACGATACGAAGCCTCAAGCGCCGTGAGCGTCAAGAAGACGAGCCTGCAGCCGGCGCCGGTCGCGCCAGAAATCTTCGACGAGCTCGAATGTCACGTCCCACAACCCGTCGGAGAGCTCCGGGACCCTGTCACCCAATCCGAACCCGATCGCAGCCAGACGGCCGCCTTCCGGCCCCACGATGGCCGCCCGAAGGTGCCCTCCTTCGCTTCCCACCTCCGACACATCCTCCAGTCTGACCGCGCGGGCGAGCAGAACGGGGCGCGGATTCCCGTCGCCGAGCGGCTCGAGATGCCTCATCCATGGCGCGATCGAAGCCAGCGCGTCCTGCACGGTCAACTCCAGGTCTATCTCCAGATCGAGATCGATCGAGGCACCATCGTCCTGCTCAATGCGGCCCACGGTGGCCACGAAGAGCGCTGCGAATTCTTCCAGCCGCGAGCGTTGGATATCGAACCCGGCGGCGTCGCGGTGTCCGCCATATCTGTCAAGAAGGTCAGCACATGCGTCCAGGACCTCGACCAGATTCACGCCTCCGGCCGAGCGCGCCGAACCTCTACCGCTGTCGCCCTCGAGGCTGATGAGAACCGTCGGTCGACCCAACCGCTCCGCGAGCTTCGAGGCGACGATGCCGATCACCCCGGGGTGCCAGCCGTCGCTCCACAGAACGATCGCACGGTCCTTCTCGGGGTCGAACCGGCTCAGCAGCTCCTTCTCGGCCTCCTCGAGCACCTGCCTGTCGGTGGAACGCCGCCGCCGGTTGTGGTTCTCGAGCGTCCAGGCGAGTTCTTCCGCTTCCGTGGATTCGTCGGTGATTAGCAGTCGGAGCGCATCCTCCGCGGCCCCGATCCGCCCGGCCGCGTTGAGGCGGGGGGCAAGTCGAAAGCCCACGTCCTCGGCTTGAACGCGGCCGCCGTGCGGCGTCACCCGCGCCAGATCCATCAGCGATCGCAGACCGACGTTTCGGGAACGCGCCAGCACACGAAGGCCCGCTCTCACAAGGGCTCGATTCTCTGCGACCAGGGGGCCTCGATCTGCGATCGTCCCGATCGCCACCAGGTCGAGATCACGATTGAGCTCGCCCTCGGACCGCCCGGCTCTTCCGTACAGCCCGGCCAACAGCTTGAAGGCGACGCCCACCCCCGTGAGGCCGGTGAAGCGGTACTCGCTGTCGGCTCGGTGGGGGTTGACCACCGCCACTGCAGGCGGCAGGCGAAGTCCTGGCCGGTGGTGATCGGTCACGACGACATCGATCCCTTCGTGGCCCGCCTCCTCGATCGCCTCCATGGCGGTCATCCCGCAATCGGTCGTGATGATCAGCCGCGCACCCATACCCCTGGCTCGCTGAAGGCCGGCGGGCCCCAGATCGTAGCCATCCCGGGTTCGGTGCGGCACGAAGGCCTCGACCTGAGCGCCGAGCCGACCGAGGCCACGCTGGAGGAGCGCCGCGGAGGTGATTCCATCCACGTCGTAGTCCCCGTGCACCAGAATCGGCTCGCCCGACTCGATCGCCTCCTCGATCCGTGCGAGAGCCGCTGCCATGTCCGGCAACCGCTCCGCCTCCGGCAGCACGGCCAGCCCGGGGCGCAGGTAGCTCCGCGCGGTCTCCGCGTCGACGCAACCGCGACGGAGAAGCAGGCGGCAGAACTGTGGGGGAAGTTGTAGAGAGTCTTGAAGCGCCTGAACGTCGTCGGGAGATATCGGCTCCGGCGCGACCCAGCGACGATGCGGTCGGACGGCCTCTGTCACCCGGTGCTCACCCGGCGGGATAGAGTATGATTCCGCATCCCTCGCAGAGATACAGCCGGCTGGCGCCGCGGATCTCGGCCTGTCGCTGTACCGGTATGAAGGTGTAGCAATGCCCGCAGACGCCGTCCTGCGTCAGCGGAGCCAGTACCTTGCGGGTTTTTCCGCCGCGCACCGACTCGTAGAGGCGAACGGCGTCTGCGTCGAGCCGCATCTCGCGGTTTCTTCGGCGGTCGCGCTGAACCGAGATCTCGGCCTCGATCTCCGCTCTTCGGGCGCTCGTCTCGCTCTCCAACGCCTCATAAGCGGCTTCCTCTTCGCTGAGCTCGCGTGCGAGCGCCGCTAGAGCGCCGCGCGCCTCCTCCGCCTCCTGCATCGCGTCGAGGAGATCGTCCTCGGCCGCCTCCAGGTTTCTGCGCGCCGCATCCGTCTCGGCCCGTACCGCTGTGTGCTGCTTGAGGTTCTGGACCTCCTGGGCACGCTGCTGAAGCCGTTTCAGGGTCTCCCTTCCGGCCTGCGAAGCCCGCTCGAATTTGCGCAATCTTAGTTCGACGCGATCGGCCTTTTTCGTGAGCATCTCGGCACGCGCCTTCATCTCCGCTATCCGCTGGCCGGACGCCGACAGCTCGGGCGCCAGCTCATCGAGCTGGTTCGCGAAGGCCTCGATCTCGTGGTCGATCTTTTCGAGAGTGCGTAGCGCCTCGAACGTCTCGTCTGCCGCTATCTGTTCATCCATCCCTTCTCCACTCTTCCAGCGGTGAGGTTTCGGATCGGTCGAGCCAGGGGAGCACAAGGGCCAACCGTGTCTTCTCCGATTCCGGCAGGCCGGAGCGGATGCGCATCTGCTCCTGCAGAAGCTCCCTCTTCTGCGGCTCGTCAGCCATCGTCATCTCCCGTCGAATCTCTCGCAGGCGCCGCTCGGCAGGCCGGTAGATCAGCCGCTGCACGGACGCTTCGTAAGTCGCTTCCGGATGCGTCAGCTCGGTAGCGTCACCGAGCAAGCCCTCCAACAGCTCCCGGAGCTCCTTCGGAACGACTCCGAGTAGATCGGCCGCGTCCGGTCTTGCCCCTTCTTCTCGTGTCTTCGCCAGAGCCTCGTATAGCGCTCGATACTCCGGAGCGTGAAAGTGCTCTACTCGGACTCCATCATCCAGGGCTCGTCCGATCCACGAACGCTCCGCCGACCCCTCGGTCAGTAGAGAATCGCGGACGAGAAGCAGGAGAAGACTGCGCTCTTCAGCAGCTTTGGCACCAACCGGGCGCTTCGTCGAGCTCGGGTGCCGTGGCTCGGGATCACGACGCCGCGCTCCACGCCGCCTGCCTTCTCTCGCCACCTCGTGGACGATCGTCTCCCGGCGGACCCCGGTCGTCTCCGAGGCCCGTCCGATGTAGATGTCTTGCAGCGCCGGATCCCGCACGGCTCTCAAGGTGCTCAGCAAGCCGTCCAGCGCCCGGCGCCGGCCCTCCGCCGTTTGGAGATATCCCTTCTCCTGGAGGATCCTCAGCTTGAGCTCGAGGACATCCATCGCGTCCTCGATGAGAGCGGCGAAGCTCGCCCGGCCCTGCCGTCGGACGAGTGAGTCGGGATCCTCGCCCTGCGGAAGCGTGACGATCAGCGGATGAACGCCGGCCCTCAGCAGCGTGTCCGCCGCCTTGAAGCTGGCCTTTCGACCGGGTGTGTCCGAGTCGTAGACGAGATACGCCTGTGGGGCATACCGGCCCAGCTGTCCGGCCTGCGAAGTGGTCAGTGCGGTGCCCAGGGGGGCGACGACATGTTGGAATCCGTGGTGATGCAGCGTGATTGCGTCCATGAAGCCTTCGACGACCACTGCCACCTTGGCGCGTCGCATCGGGTGCCGCGCCACGTTCAGCAGATAAAGGGACTCGCCTTTCTCGAAGATCGGAGAGTCGGGCGAGTTGATGTACTTCGGCGTTCCCTCATCATCCTCTCCGAGCGAGCGACCTCCGAATCCGATCGGTCGATCCCGCAGGTCTCGAATGGAGAAAACGACACGGTTCCGGAAGCGATCGTAGGGCTCGGCGGCGCGGTCGCTCGTTGCCAGCAACCCGACCTCGACCAGCGCCTCTTCATCCACGCCGCGCTCGCGAGCGGCGTCCCGCAGCCCTCGCCACTCATCCGGCGCGAAGCCGATTCCGAAGTGTTTCGCCTTTTCGTCGTCGATCCCGCGGCCGGCGAGGTATTCGGTCGCTCGACGGCCTTCCGTGCTCCGAAGCCTCTCACCGAACCACTCCTCGGCGAACGCGTTTACCTCGCGGAGCCCGGCGAACGGGTCGGGACGTCGATCATCGGCATCGGGGATCTCGACACCCACGCGTTCGGCTACATGGCGTACCGCGCTGGGGAAATCGAGGCCGAGGTGAAGCATGAGGAAGGAGAAGACGTCTCCACCCTCGCCACATACGAAGCACTTAAAGATCCCGCGCTCCGAATCGACGGAGAAGTTGGCGCCGTCACCTCCGTGCAGCGGGCAGGGTCCGCGGTAGCTCTTTCCGACGCGCTTCAGCTGCATGTGCTCGCCGCAGATCTCCACCAGGTCGGCGCGAGCTCGTACCTCTTCGACCAGTGCGTCGCTTACCACGGGCGTCTTTTACAGAGCATCAATCAGTCGGATTCCGTCAACTCCACCACCGTCACACCGATGCCGCCCTCGCGGTAGGTGCCAAGACGGAAGCTCGGGACCCGGGCGTCGCCGGCCAAGAGCTCGCGCACCCTCTCTCGGAGGGCGCCGGTCCCCTTTCCATGTATGACGCGTAGCCTGGGAAGATCCGCCTGGATCGCCGCATCGAGGGCCGGGACGAGCGCCGGCTCGATCTCGTCGACCCGGAGCCCCCTCAAATCGACCTCCGAGCTCACGGTCAGCGAAGGTGCCCGCCATTCTCCTTTGCGGCCAGACCGCACTCCCTTTTCCGGCTCTTCGGGCGCGATCCGGAGCACCGCCGGCGAGACCGTCATTCGGACACCTCCGAGCTCGACCACGGCGCGATCCGCTTCCAGAGTGACCAGCCGGCCCACCTCGGCCAACGAGGCGACCTGCACGCGATCTCCCAGATCGAACGAACGAACCGGATCGACCGCCGCCTCGCTCTCCTCCGGCGGTTCCGGAGCGCCGCTTCGGACCTCGGAGAGCGATGACTCGACGGCCCGCCGGGCGACCCTTGCGGCCGTCCGCGCCTTGTCGACCAACGCCTCGCGCTCGCCGGCGATGGAGTCGGGAAGCTCCGCGATCAACTGGTCGAAGCCCTCCTGGAGCGTCGAGATCGTCTCTTCGACGTCCCGCCTGGCATCGAGGAGGTAGCGCTCGGCCCGGCCGCGGGCCTCACGCTCCGCGGCTCCTTCCCGGTCCTTCAGCTCCACCGACCGGCGTGTAGCCTCGGCTTTCTCTTCATCCAGAACCGTACGCTCTTCGGTCATCACGGCCCGCTCCCGCTCCAGCGTCCCTCGGAGCCGGTTCAGCTCATCCTCGCGCTCCTCGAGCTCGGCGAGCACCGTTTCCAGCGCGCGCGAGCCCTCGGAGAGCCTCGCTCGGGCCACCTCCAGCACATCCGCCGCGATGCCGAGTCGCTGTGAGATCTCGAGGGCGTAGCTTCGGCCGGGCCGGTCGCGAAGCAGACGGTAGGTCGGACGTAGGGTGGTCGGATCGAACTGCAGGGACGCGTTCACGATCCGGGGCTCCTCGCCGGCCAGCGTCTTCAACTCCCCCAGGTGAGTGCTAACGACGGTCAAGGCCGTTTGCGAGGAGAGCCGGAGAAGTACCGCCGCCGCCAGAGCGCCCCCCTCGGCTGGATCGGTATTGCTGCCGATCTCATCCACGAGAACCAGGGACCGGCCGTCGCTGCTCTCGAGAATCTCACGGAGGTTGCCGATCTGGGCGCTGAAGGTCGAGAGAGAGGCGTCGATCGATTGCTCGTCGCCGATGATCGCGAAGAAGCTACCGAATACGGGAAGCGACGTCGTCTCGCCCACCGGCGGGATGACCCCGCTCTGAGCCAGCGCCGAGAGCAGCCCGATCGCCTTCAGGAGAACCGTCTTGCCACCGGCGTTCGGGCCGCTCACAAGAACCACCGCTTCGAGTGGATCCAGCTCCAGATCGAAAGCTACTGCCTGCTCCTCCACAGCACGGAGTATCGGGTGATACGCCTGGTGCGCCCGATAGCCCGCCTCTTCTCCCTCCGGAATCAGCTTCGGCCGCGTGCCGCCGTGATCGAGCGCGTAGTTGGCCAGCGCGAAGAGCGCATCGAGCTCCGATAGAGCATCCAAGCTCTCGCTCAACTCGCTGACAAGCGGACGGAGCGTGTCGCTGAGCTCGGCGAGAATGCGTTGTATCTCCCGGCGTTCCGCCAGCTCCAGCTCGCGGACCCGG
The DNA here is from genome assembly GCA_039589875.1 of Gemmatimonadota bacterium. Lineage (GTDB taxonomy): Bacteria > Gemmatimonadota > Gemmatimonadetes > Palauibacterales > Palauibacteraceae. The sequence goes on along the minus strand of JBDHGL010000011.1, from coordinate 35,726 downwards.
TTCATCGGCTCGATCGCAAACGCCGGCTCGACGAAGAGCGTTTGTGTGCTGGCCGATTCATCATGGACGATTCCGCCCACCTGCGAGCGTCCACCGCGTCGCACTGGAACGCAGTACCTGCCCGCCCGGACGGTCACCGATGCGTCAGCGACGCGCAGCCGATCAGGCAGCTCTCCTGTGAAGCGTTCGAGGCGGGCGACCAAGGAGCTCCGCTCGGAACGCAAGCTACGACGTAACCGGGAGAGCTCAGGGGAAGCCGCATCCGTCAGCTCGCCGGCCGGATCGATCGACCGATCTAGACGCTCCTCGAGCGCCTCCTGGACCAGCAGGCGGTCCGCGAGCGCGGCTATGCGTCCAAAATCCTCCGTTCGCCGGCGCACGTCCTGCCGGGCGCGGCGGGATGAGGCCAACAGGACGCCGCAGTCACGCAACGCCAGCGATTCGAGCACCGATCCATCGACTCCGAGGCGGGACAGGGCGGCTCGCACGTTCGGAATAGGAGGAGGCCCCCACTCCGGGGTGCGAAGGACGTAGGAGACCATGTCCTCGGTGGTGGCTAGCGCCTCCTCGACGGCGGCATGCTCGGTCCAGGGGCGCAGCGCCCGCACCCGCTCCGCACCGAGCGCACTCGTGGCGCGCGCCGCGATGAGGTCCAGGGCGCGCGGGAACTCGATCAGCCTGAGCGCATGATCCCGGGCGCTCTCCAGCGCCCGCGAGTCCGGCTGATCGAGATTCACCTCAGCCGGGCGGCCAGTGGAGTGCGCGGCCGCCCAGCACGTGGAGATGGAGGTGAGGCACGGTCTGCCCACCATCGGCACCGGTATTCGCCACCACGCGGTACCCGGCTCCCAGGCCCTCCTGGCGGGCCACATCCGCCGCGGCTCGCAGGAGCGCCCCGCCGAGCTCCGAGTCGGCCTCTCCGAGCGCCGAGATGCTCTCGATGTGCTCGCACGGCACTACCAGCACATGCGTCGGCGCCTGCGGATTCACGTCCCGGAAGGCGATCCAACCATCGCCGTCGGCAACACGATCCGTCGGCAGAGTCCCATCGACGATCTTGCAGAACAGGCAGTCCATTATCGTCCTCCGTCTTTCGCCGGCCGATCCCTACGTCGCTGCTACACGCACCGACAGGAGGCGAGCAGCGGTCGCCGCGGCAAGAGCCGCGGTCTCGAACCGTAGTGTCCGGTCGCCGACGAACGCGAAGCGCAAGCCAGCCGATCGACAAGCGGCGCGCTCGTCCTTCGTCATGCCGCCCTCCGGCCCGACGAGCAAGCGTGCCCGCGTCCCTCGGCCTGGCCAGTCGCCGAGCGCCTCCAGCAGAGGGAGATCGCCTCCGGTATCCAGCACGATCTTGATCCCTTTCGCCGTTTCGAGCTCCTTCAGGTATGACGCGAGCTCGCGCGGCCGGCCCAGGGACGGGAGAGAAGCTCCTCCGCACTGCAGCATGGCCGCCACGGCCCGGCGGTCGGCCTTCCGCCAGAATTCGGGCGAGCGCGCCGCATCCGATACCGAGCGCGATCGGGCGAACTCGATCGGCTGGAGCGCCTCCACTCCGAGCTCGACGGCCTTTTCGACCAGCCACAGCGTGCGATGTTTCGCGGCGATTCCAAAGGCGAGCTCGACTGCGAGGTCGGAGGGAGCGGTCAGCTCATCGATCAATGTGCACCGAGCTCCGTGGCGGTCGAGCGCTACCAGCCGAGCGCTCCATAGCGAACCCCGGCCATCGGTGAGCCGAAGCTCGTCACCCGGCCGGGTCCGGGCCGCGCGAAGGTGTCCGGCGCCGTCCTCGTCGATCGGCACCATCTCGCCGTGAGAACGCCGGCCGAGATCCCCTGCCAGAAGGCTCGGGCCGTCGGTCACCGGCATATCTCGGATCGCATCCCGCAAGCTAGGCCGCTCACTTCGAGGGCGTAAGGAGGCCGCCCCACCAGCCGTCGTCCACTTCCTGTCGCAGAAGCACGAGCCCCGCTTTCTCGGCAGCCGCCAGGAAACCGTCCGTCTCCTCGACGAGGATTCCGGCCGCGACGAGCCGACCGTCCGGTTCGACCAGCCTCTTCACGCAGGGAAGCAGCGGCCGGGTGAAGCCGAGGTCGACGTTGGCGAGAATCAGGTCGTAGCGCGCGCCCGTCAGCAGCCGCAGCACGGCCTCGTCAACGATCAGGTTCACGACGCGGACCCGCCGCTCGACGTCATTCTCTCGAACGTTGTGCTTCGCCGTCCGGACCGCGTCGGGATCGGCCTCGAGCGCGACTACGGAGGCTCCCAGCCGGGCTGCCGCGATCGCCAGAATTCCGCTGCCCGTACCGATGTCCAGTACGCGCTCCCCAGCCGACACGCTCTCCTCGAGCAGTCGAATAGCGGTCCGCGTACTTCCGTGCTCGCCCGTTCCGAATGCCATCTGCGGGTCAACCCGGATCAGGATGTCCTCGGAGCGGGACGGCGGCGCCAGCCACGAAGGCGAGATCACGATTCTGGAGCCGACGCGGCGAGCCTCCAGCCCCAACCGCCATGCGCGGAGCCAGTCACGGTCGGGTTCCAGCCAGCACGTGACGTCGGACACCGCCAGGTGCTCCGCCAGCCGAGAGCGCACCTCTCGCTCCACCTCCTCCGGCTCCACGAGCGGCCGGACCCACGTCGTGAAGCCGCCGTCCGGCGACTGCTCGACGGCCGTTCCCCCGATCTTCAGCAGACAATCCGCTATTGCCTGGCTCGCCGCTTGGCCCACCTCACCGGCCCCGACCTTTACCACGAGCCATTCGGCAGAAGCGGATTCCGAACCGTCCAGAAGGCCGTCTTTATTCATCGAATCCACGCGGATAGCTTACGGCGATCCCTAACTCGCCATGGTGACCTTTTGAACGATCAACGACAAGCCGCCCGCTCAGAGCCGAGGCTCAGGTTCGTCTCGTCGGAGTTGACCCGAACACCGGGATCCGGCGCCGAGGTGCGAGTTACGCTCTCGCTTCGAGACACGTCCGGTACCGAGAGCGAGTTTACAGGCGAGACCGAAGGCGTCGGCGCCGATCTGCTGGAGCCGCGCCTCGCCGTGCTGGCGACACTGGACGCGATCGGACAGGCGACGGGACAACCCGAGTACTTTCGCCTCGTCGGGATCAAGATCGTGCCGGCATTCGATACGCGCGTTGTCCTGGTGTGCGTGCGGACCGTCGAAGAGCATCCCGCCCAGACCGTGGGCGCCGTGCCCTCGGGGGGGGACTTGGCCCGGACAGCCGCCACGGCGACCCTCGATGCGACGAATCGACTGGTAGCCAGGCTGCTGGACCGATCCGGGAAGAGCTGACGGACACCAGGCCGATCGAGGAGTCGAAACACCACAAACCGACAGGAAGACAGTGAGCGAACGAGGGGACGAGACCAAAGCCGAGACAGGGAGCGCTACCGGCGTGCTCGAGCAACCGACAGACGAGGCCGACGTGGAAGGCGCAGCGATCGAGGAGCTGTCGATCAACACGATACGCACGCTGGCCATGGACGCGGTTCAGAAGGCGAACTCGGGACATCCGGGCGCACCTATGGCTCTGGCTCCGCTGGCGTACACGCTGTACGCACGCCACATGCGGTACAATCCGAAGAACCCCGAGTGGTTCGACCGGGATCGCTTCGTCCTGTCGGCCGGTCATGCCTCGATGCTTCTGTACGCGACGCTTCATCTCACCGGCTTCGACCTAACCCTCGAGGATATCCGACGCTTCCGGCAGTGGGGCAGCAAGACGCCTGGCCACCCGGAATCCTTCGAGACGCCGGGTGTCGAGACGACGACGGGACCGCTCGGTCAGGGCGCGATGAACTCTGTCGGAATGGCTTTGGCCGAGGCCCATCTGGCGGCGACGTTCAACCGGCCCGGCCACGACATCGTGGACCATTACACGTACGCCATCTGCTCGGATGGCGACATGATGGAAGGGGCTTCGCACGAGGCTGCCTCCCTGGCGGGCCACCTCGGCCTCGCGAAGCTGATCTGGGTGTATGACGACAACCGGATCACGATCGAGGGCAGCACGGAGCTCGCCCTGTCCGATGATGTGGTCAGCCGGTTCGAAGGATACGGGTGGCATGTCCAGAACCTCGGAGACAGCGCGAACGATCTGCCCGCACTGGATGCGGCGATCGCTGCCGCACGCGACGAATCGGCCCGACCCTCCCTGATCGTAGTTCGCTCGCACATCGCCTTCGGCTCCCCGCACAAACAGGACACCGCCGACGCACACGGAGCGCCGCTCGGTGAGGATGAGATCCGGCTGACCAAGAGAGCCTACGGTTGGCCGGAGGATGAGACGTTCTTGGTCCCCGACCAGGTCTCCCGGCATTTGGGGGAGGCGGTGGAGCGCGGAGGGCGGCTGGAGGAGGAGTGGAACGGCCGGCTCGGAGCCTATCGAGCGGCTCACCCGGAGGCCGCGGCAGCCTTTGAGGACGCGCTCGCGGGCGTGCCGCCGGACGGCTGGGAAACGGGGATTCCGATCTTCGCGCCGGACGACGGGCCAATCGCCACGCGAGCAGCGTCCGGGAAGGTGCTGAACGGGTTCGCCGAGCGGATTCCGTGGCTCATCGGTGGCAGCGCCGATCTGGCCGGATCGACCAAGACGCTCATCTCGGCTTCCGGTAGCCTGCAGGCCGATTCCATCGGCGAACGGAACCTCCACTGGGGGGTTCGGGAGCATGGGATGACCGGCGCGTGCAACGGCATGGCGCTGCACGGCGGAGTCCGCCCCTACGCGGCCACGTTCTTCATCTTCACGGATTATGCACGCCCGGCGATCCGGCTCGCCGCCATGATGCGGCTGCCCGTGATCTACGTGATGACCCACGACTCGATCGGCCTGGGAGAGGACGGCCCCACCCATCAGCCCGTCGAGCACCTGGCGTCGCTGCGCGCGATGCCCGGTCTCTGCCTGATCCGGCCGGCCGATGCCAACGAGGTCGCGGCCGCTTGGCGGGTCGCGATCGAGCGGCTGGACGGACCCACGATGCTGGTGCTCTCGCGTCAAAAGCTCCCGATTCTTGACCGCTCCGAGCTCGGGCTCGCCGCCGGGCTTCCACGGGGCGCCTATGTTCTCGCCCGCGAAGCCGGGGAGCGGCCGGACGTCGTGCTCTTGGCGAGCGGCTCGGAAGTGGCGCTCGCGCTCGAGGCTCGCGACGCCCTCGGTTCGGATGGAATCGACGCCCGCGTCGTCAGCATGCCGAGCTGGGATCTCTTTCGGGAACAGGATGCAGAGTACCGATCCTCGGTGCTGCCGCCGGACGTGCCGGCGAGGCTCTCGATCGAGGCGGGAGCGACGATGGGCTGGCGCGAGTGGGTCGGCGACCGGGGCGCCTCGATCGGTGTCGACCGGTTTGGAGCGAGCGCTCCCACGGCGGAGGTCTTCCGTCATCTGGGCTTTACGGTCGAGCGAGTGGTGGACCAGGCTCGCGACCTCCTCCGAACCTCGTAGGGGCCTTCGTGCGTATCGCCATCGGCGCCGATCACGCCGGCTTCGGTTACAAAGAGGCGCTCGGCCGGCTCATGAGTGAAGAGGGCCACGAGGTCATCGACGTCGGCACCGAGAGCCGGGAACCCGCCGACTACCCGGACTATGCGGAGAAGGTGGCGCTCGCGGTGCGGAACGGTGAGGCAGAGCGCGGAGTTCTGATCTGTGGAAGCGCAGTCGGCGTCTGCGTGGCGGCCAACAAGGTGCCCGGCGTACGAGCCGGGATCTGTCACGACACCTATTCGGCCCACCAGGGCGTCGAGCACGATGACATGAACGTGCTCTGCATGGGTGAGAGAATTATCGGCATCGAGCTGGCCCGCGAGATCCTCCTGAGATTCCTGGGCGCCCGCTACCAGACGGAAGAGCGCTTTCAGCGCCGGCTGGACAAGGTGCTCGCCATCGAGAAGAGATGGCAGCGATGAACGCTCTCCAAGAGCTCCTCGAATACGGGCAGAGCTACTGGCTCGACAACCTGACCCGCGGGATGATCCAGAGCGGCGAGCTCGAGCGGCTCGTTCGGGAGGAGGGACTGCGGGGCGTCACCTCCAACCCGGCCATCTTCAACAAGGCCATCTCGCAGGGGCGCGACTACGACGAGCAGATGTCGGAGCTCATCGCCGCCGGGCGATCGGTGGGCGACATCTACGAGGAGCTCGTCGTCCGCGACATCCAGGATGCTTGTGATGCGTTGCGGCCCGTCTGGGAAGAGTCGTCCGGGGTGGACGGTTACGTCAGCCTGGAGGTCTCGCCTTATCTGGCGCACGATACCGACGGCACGACGGCGGAAGCGCTCCGGCTGTACGCCTGGGTGGCCCGACCGAACGTGCTCATCAAAATCCCGGGCACCGCCGCGGGCGTTCCGGCGATCGAGGAGTGCATTTATCACGGCGTCAACGTCAACATCACCCTTCTCTTCTCGATCGAGAGCTACGAAGCGATCGCGCTTGCCTACATGCGTGGGCTCGAGAGGCGACAGGGAGAGGGCATGCCCATCGACGACGTGGCGTCCGTGGCCAGCTTCTTCCTCAGCCGGATCGACTCCCTGACCGATCGGCTGCTTGGGCAAAGGATCTCCGTGGGCCCCGCGACGGATCCACGGCCGGAACGCCTGCTGGGCAAGGCGGCCGTAGCGAACGCCAAGCTCGCCTATCGCAGGTTTCTCGACCTCACGGCGGGAGAGCGGTGGCAGGCGTTGGCCAGCCGGGGAGCGCATCCGCAGAGGATGCTCTGGGCCTCCACGAGCACGAAAAACCCTTTGTACGACGATGTGCGCTACGTGGAGCCGCTGATCGGACCCGATACCGTAAACACCCTTCCGAACTCGACGATCGAAGCCTTTGCCGACCACGGCGAGGTCTCGAACACGGTCACGGACGGCCTCGAAGCAGCGGAGCAGGTGTTGGAGGAGCTGGCGGCTGTCGGGATCGACTTCGCGACGGTCACCTGGCAGCTGGAGAACGAGGGCGTCCAGGCATTCATCGAGCCGTTCGACAAGCTGATGGTCACGATCGTCGAGCGGATGCGCGAAGCGCGAGCGAGCGAGCTCTCGACCGTCCATGCGGCTCTCGGCGGCGATGAAGCGTCTGTAGCCAAGCACCTCACTGCCCTACAGGAGATGCAGTTCGGACGTCGAGTCTACGCGAGGGACGCATCCGTCTGGGGGGCCTGGGATCCCGACGAAGCCGAATCGATCAGAGAGCGACTCGGGTGGCTGGACTCCGTGGAGTCGTTCTGCGAGAGGATTCCTCAGATTCTCGAGTTCGCCGAGCTCGTCCGGGACGAGGGCACCCGATCGGTGGTGCTCCTCGGAATGGGAGGCAGCAGCCTGGCGGCCGAAGTCGCACGCCGGACGTTCGGTCGACAGGAAGGCTGGCCGGATCTCTTCGTTCTGGACAGCACCGATCCCGCCTCGGTGCGGGCGATCGAGCGACAGATCGACCTCGCTTCCACCCTGTTTCTTGTTGCCAGCAAGTCCGGAACGACCTTGGAGACGATGAGCTTCTACCGGTTCTTCCGGGCGCGAGCGGAGGAGGCCGCGGCCGTCCAGGACGCCGGGAGTCATTTCGTCGCGATCACTGATCCGGGCACGCCTCTGGCCGAAGAGGCCGCTGAGAGCGGCTTTCGGGCCTGTTACGAGAACCCTCCGGACATCGGCGGGCGTTACTCGGTGCTCTCGTATTTCGGTCTCCTGCCGATGGGCCTCGCCGGTCTTCCGGTCGGCGAGATCCTCGAGAGCGCGCGGGCGATGCGTGAGCTGTGCGGTCCCTTCGTCCCGGCAGGACACAACCCCGGAGCCCGTTTGGGAGCGGCCCTCGCGGTTCTGGCGCGAGGCGGGCGCGACAAGGTGACCTTCACGGGATCCGGGGCGTTCGATTCGTTCGGCCTGTGGGCGGAGCAGCTGCTGGCCGAGAGCACCGGGAAAGAGGGAAACGGCCTGGTGCCGATCGCCGATGAGCCTCTCGCGGACCCGGCGGACTACGGTAGCGATCGCGTCTTCGTCTGGCTGGGGCTCCCGGACGAGCAGGAGGCGGTTTCGGCGGACCTGGATCGGCTCGCGTCACACCATCCGGTCATCCGGACCACGCTGCCCGACCTCCGGGCCATCGGCGGAGAATTCTTCCGCTGGGAGTTCGCCGTGGCCACAGCCGGCGCCGTGCTCGGCATCAATCCGTTTGATCAGCCCAACGTCGAAGAGAGCAAGCGAAACGCTCGGGAGGTTCTGTCGACGTGGAAGGGAGAGGATGCCCCGGCGGACGAATCTCCCTTGGCAAGCGACGATCAGCTCGCTGTCTACTGGGGCGGTGCGACCGCCTTGCCGGTCTCCAACGGCTCGCCAGTCGACGCGATCCAGTCGATCGCCGGCCTGGCCGGTGACGGGGACTATGTGGCGCTGCTTCCGTACTTCGCGGAAACTTCCGAGCGAGATGGCGTTCTCAGCGCGCTTCGCGAACGGCTCATGTCCGAACACGGCGTGGCCACGACGCTCGGATATGGACCGCGCTATCTGCACTCCACCGGCCAGCTCCACAAAGGCGGGCCGGGCAGCGGGATCTACATCCTTCTCACCACGAGCCCGCCGGAGGAGGTCGAGATCCCGGGTCAGGAGGGCGGCTTCGGGCGGCTGATGCTGGCTCAAGCTCTCGGAGACTTCCGCACGCTTGCCACCCGAGGCCGAAGGGTGGCCCGGATCCACCTGGGCACGGACGTCGACCAGGCGCTTGCCCGGCTGGCCACTGAGTCCTGACCCTTCGACCGTGGAACCAGCGATGAAGATCGGTCTCGTGGGGCTCGGAAGAATGGGCGCCAACATGGCGCAGCGGCTCATACGGGATGGCATCTCCGTCGTCGGCTTCGATCTGTCCGAAGAGAATGCCAGAGTGGCTGAAGAGCTCGGCGTGGCGGTCTCTGGGTCGCTGGAGGAGTTGGTCGACGCGCTGCCCGCTCCACGAGCGCTCTGGGTGATGGTTCCGCATGGAAAGCCCACCCAGACCACCATCGCGACCCTTCGCGGCTCGCTCGACCCAGGCGATCTGATCGTGGACGGCGGCAACTCTTTATACACGGAGTCGGTCGAACACGCCCGACTCTGCGCGGAGCAGGACATCCTCTTCTTGGACGTCGGCGTCAGTGGAGGTGTGTGGGGGCTCGAGATCGGCTACAACCTGATGGTCGGGGGACCGAAAGAGGCCGTCGAGCGGCTCGCGCCGGTGTTTCGGTCACTCGCCCCGAAGAACGGCTTCGCTCATGTGGGCGGAAACGGGGCCGGGCACTTCGTGAAGATGATCCACAACGCCATCGAGTACGCCATGCTGGAGGCTCTGGGCGAAGGGTTCGAGTGCCTGCGACGTTCCGACTTCGACCTCGACCTCGAGCAGATCGCCCGGCTGTGGCAGAACGGCTCGGTGATCCGAAGCTGGCTGCTCGAGCTCCTGGAGGGTGCTTTGGAGTCGGAGGGCAACGAGCTGGCGCGCATCGAACCCTGGATCGACGACTCCGGAACCGGACGCTGGACGGTGGACTACGCTCTCGAGAAAGCGATCCCCGTTCCGGCCATCGCAGGCTCCCTGTTCGAACGCTTCGACTCGCGCGCCCAGCGAAGGTTTTCGCACCAGGTGATCGCGGCCCTGCGGAACCAGTTCGGCGGGCACGCGGTCCGAGAGAGCTGAGGTGCCCGCGCAGCGACGGGCCCACATCCCGAAGGTGACGGACGGCGGCATAACGCGTGGCGCCCCGGCCGACCCGTGCGTAGCAGTCATCTTCGGGGCGACCGGCGACCTCGCCCGGACCGAGCTTCTTCCCTCGCTCTTCGAGCTCTACTGCAAGCGGTTGCTGCCGGATCGTTTTGCGATCATCGGATTCGCACGCCGGGACTGGACCTCGGAGCACTACCGACAGGTGACGCGGAAGGCGATCGAGGGAGCCTGCGCCTGGCACCCCGAGGCATGGGATGACTTTGCCGCGCGGCTGCGCTACGTACCGGGAGATGCAACCGGCCCGGTGGAGGAGGGCTACGCGGCGCTGCGGGATGAGATCGCGTCCGCCGCGGAGGACGGCGACATCCCGGACAATGTCTTCTTTCATCTCGCGATGCCGCCCTCGACCTTCGGGACGATCGCGGATCGTCTCTCTACCGCCGGTCTAGCGCAGAGCGAAGGTGGCTGGCGTCGGCTCGTGATCGAGAAGCCCTTCGGAGAGAACCGGAGCAGCGCGATCGAGCTGGATCGTCAGCTGCGAAGCACGTTTCGCGAGGATCAGATCTACCGGATCGACCATTTCCTCGGTAAGGAAACGGTGCAGAACATGTTGGTCTTCCGGTTCGCCAATCCAGCCTTCGAGCCGATCTGGAACCGGAACTATATAGATCACGTGCAAATCACCGTGGCGGAGGAGATCGGGATCGGCACGCGGGCCGCCTTCTACGAGAAGACCGGCGTCGTCCGCGATATGGTCCAGAACCACCTGCTGCAGCTCCTCTGCATGACGGCGATCGAGCCGCCGGTAAACTTCGACGGCGCGTCGCTGCGCGACGAGACCGTGAAAATCCTCGAGGCGGTGAACCGGAAGCCCGTCGACCTGGAGAGCGACGTTGTGCTCGGGCAATACGGCCCGGGTGAGGTCGATCACGAGGCCGCTCGCGGTTACCGGGAGGAGGACGGCGTGAAGGCAGGCTCGAACACTCTCACCTTCGCAGCGATCAGGCTCGGGCTGGATAACTGGCGATGGGCCGACGTGCCGTTCTACCTGCGGACCGGGAAGCGGATGCCTCGGAAGCTCACCGAGGTCGCGATCCAGTTCAAGCCGACCCCGCATGTCATGTTTCCGCGAAGCGAGGGCGACACCGTGCCTCCGAACGTCCTCGCCTTTCGGCTTCAGCCGGAGGAGAGCATCATCCAGCGGTTCATCGCCAAGCAGCCGGGCCCGGATATCGCCCTGCGCGACGTTACGATGGACTTCCGCTACGCGGACGCGTTCGGCGTCGAGGAGCCACCACGGGCATACGCCTGGCTTCTCCTCGACGTCATGCAGGGGGACCAGACCCTCTTCGCTCGCGCCGACTGGATCTCGGAAGCCTGGCGGACGGTCGACCCGATCGTCGAGCGTTCGGAGAGCGAGCCGGCCGACGATTTCCCCAACTACAGGGCAAGCTCCTGGGGCCCGGCTGCCGCGGATTCTCTGATCGGCCGTGACGGCCGCGCGTGGCGAAACCGCTGAGCATGCGGAGCGAAAGCCAGCTCCTCCAACGCCGTCGGTTGGGAAGCTCCCAGATCCTCGTCAGCCGCTCCGCCACGTTCCCGGCCGTCGCCGCCGCGGCTCTCGCGGAGGAACTCGCCGATCCGACCGGAAGCCAGCTCTTCCTCGCTCTGTCGGGCGGCTCGACCCCGGGCCCGGTGTACGAGAGCCTGGCCCGCGCCGGCAACGTTGATTGGGCGCGGGTCGATATCTACTTCGCCGACGAGCGAGCGGTCCCACCCGAAGACGAAGCGAGCAACTACCACCTCATCCGCCGAACCCTCCTCGACCTCCTGCCGGCAGATCCGCGCGCCGTACACAGAATGGAGGCTGATCGGCCCGAGCTGGCCGAAGCGGCGGCGCGATACGACCGCTCTCTGCCGGACGCCATCGATCTGCTGGTTCTGGGTATCGGAGGGGACGGCCACACGGCTTCTCTGTTTCCCGGCTCGCGGAACCTGGAAGAGACGACACGCCGCGTCGCGGTGGCCGAGAGCCCGGTTCCACCGAGAGGCCGGCTGACGATCACACCGGTCGTCATCCGTGCGGCTCGGCAGATCTGCGTGCTGGCGAGCGGGTCGGAGAAGGCCAGACCGGTCGCGCAGGCTCTGCTCGGAGATCCCGACGTGTCAGCCTGCCCGGCGCAGCTGGCCAGGGGTGGAAAGTGGGTCTTGGACGAGGAGGCGGCTGCCCTGCTGGATTAGGCGCTAAACGCCTGTTTCACCCGCTCCCAGAAGCCCGGCTCGCGAGTATCGGGCACCGGCGGCGCTTCCTCCAGCTCCGCCAGTCTCTCGAGAGCCTCCCGCTGGTCGCCGGACAGCTTGGTCGGCGTCCAGATGAGAACACGCACGATCTGGTCGCCTCGGCCCTGCCCTCGCAGGCGCGGCATGCCGCGACCGCGAAGCCGGAGTGCCTGCCCGCTCTGAATTCCGGCCGGAATCTCCAGCTCCGCAATATCGTCGATCGTCGGAACCTCGACGTCGGCTCCCAACGCCGCTTGCGTAAAGGTGATGGCGAGGTTGTGGATGAGGTCATCGCCGTGCCGCTCGAACCGCGGATCCTCTTCGACCTCGATCGCCACGAGGAGATCCCCTGCCGGACCACCCTTCGGACCCGCGCTCCCGCGCCCCGAAAGACGAAGGAAGTCCTCCGAAGACACACCGGGCGGCACGTCGATCGAGATCTTCTTCTCACGCTGTAGCCGGCCGTGCCCGTCGCACTCGTCGCAGCGATTCTCGATTCTCTGCCCGTCCCCTCCGCAGTCGGGACAGGGCCGCACGCTAACGAACTGACCGAGAAGCGACCGCTGCACGCTGCGCACCTCGCCGCTCCCTTGGCAGGTGCTGCAGGTGATCGGCGAGGTTCCGGGTTCGGCTCCGCTTCCCTCGCACCGATCGCACCGGTCCAACAATCGCACGCGGAGGGTCTTCTTCACGCCGGTAGCGCTCTCGGCTAGCGTGATCCGCAACCGGACCTTCGCATCGCTGCCGCGGCGCGGTCCGGCTCGGCGCCGTTCCTGGAACAGATCGCCGAAGGCACCGCTTCCGCCGAACTCCCTCATGAAGACTTCGAATGCGTCGGCGAAGCTGAACCCGCCCATGCCGAAGTCGCCCGCACCACGCCGAATGCCGGCGTCGCCGTATCGGTCGTAGAGGTCTCGCTGCTTGGGATCCCGCAGTACCTCGTAGGCTTGCGTGACCTCCTTGAACTGCGCCTCGGCGTCCGGCGTGTCGTTCCGGTCCGGGTGGTAGCGCATCGCGAGCTTCCGGTACGCCCTCTTGATCTCATCGGAGCTCGCTTGTCGCGCGACCCCCAGAGTCTCGTAGTAGTCAGCCATCTATAGCGTCAGAATCCCAATGAGGCTTCAGTGCTGCATCAGGCGGGAGACGAGCGAGGATGTGCAGTCGACGACAGCCACCACTTTGTTGTACGGCATGCGGGTGGGGCCGATCACGCCTACGACACCGTGCAAGTGCCCGATCGAATAGTTCGCGGTCACGACTGTAAGGTCCAGGAGCTCCGGGGCCTGATGTTCGGTGCCGATCGTGATCTGAGGTCCCCCGTCGGCGATCCTGTCGCCGAGGAGAGATGCGAGGAGGTCCCGTTGCTCCGTAAGCTCGATCAGCTGCCGCAGCCCCTCTTGGCTCGTGAACTCGGGCTGGTCCGCCAGAACGGACGCCGTCCCGAGGTGCACGCGCCGGTTGGTCGCCACCCAGTCGAATATCTCCGGGCCAGATTGGACGAAGATGTTGATCAGATCGTCCGCGCCGTCGAAATCGATGTCGCGCAGGCGCTCACCAAGCGACGCCTGTATGTCCTCGAGCGTGCTTCCCGCCAGCCGCTCGTTGAGAATCGAGGCGAGCGAGACCAGCGTCTGACGGGGCAGGCCGCTCTGTAGATCCACGTAGACGGTCCGGACGACACCGGATTCGAGCGTGAAGACCAGCAGCACTTTCTCGGAGTCCACCTGCACCAGGTCCAGTCGTCTCAAGACGGCGCTGGAGAGAGCCGGGCCGATCGCCAGGCCGAGCTCCCCGGTCAACAGGCTGAGGACGGACGCCGCACGTGAAATGAGCTCTTCGATCGCGCTCGCCTGGCTGGCGATGAGCGCATGCTCGATGCGGACCTGCTGTGGAGCCGAGAGCGGCTGAGGCCCCATCAGCTCGTCCACGTAGTAACGGTAGGCCAGGTCCGTGGGCATGCGGCCAGCCGAAGGATGCGGATGCGTAAGGAATCCCTTGGTTTCCAGATCCGCCATCGTGTTCCTTACGGTGGCCGGCGAAACGCCCAGCCCGTACTGCATCGCGATCGTTCGAGACCCCGCCGGCTCCGCCGTATCGATATAAGACTCGAGAACGGCTACGAGAACGGCTCTTTCTCGATCGTTCAGGTCGTCCTGCATCTGCCTTTCGCTCCGTGACGCTCCAACGGGCCGCAACAGCAGAACGTTGCGGCGTTCAGATCGTCCTTCGATACGCGTTCAGAGGCGGATCCGTTCCAGCTTCCCCGATGCGCTTACCGCTGATCCGGACGTACGAATGAACCTTCCATCGGGCTCACGCTGCAAAATCCCCTCCAGTTCCAGCTTCGCAAGAAGGGCGAGGGCCTCCGGAACGGGCCGATCCGTCGTCCGAATCAGCTCATCGGCAGTCGCCGGGCCCTCGACCAGTCTTTGGAGCATAGGGCGACTAGGCTCCTCGCCCGAGTCGGCGGCAGGCAACCCGCCGGGGCGCGACGCACGACGGCCGGGTTCAGCGACCCGTCGGCCTACCTCACCCAGGGCCTCCAGGACATCCGCCGCGCACGTCGCGACCCCGGCGCCCGCTGCCAGGAGGCGGTGGACACCGACGCTCGCTTCCAGGCCGACCGGACCTGGAACCGCGAGTACCTCACGCCCGAGATCCAGCGCGTGGTCCGCCGTGATCAGGGCTCCGCTCCGAGCCGGCGCCTGGACGACGACGACCGCCCGTGCGAGGGCCGCGATGATCCGGTTTCGTCGCGGAAAAAGCCCCGGCGCCGGCCGGGTACACGGAGTGAACTCGCTCAGGAGCAGCCCCTGCTCGCTCATCCGCCGGTACAGGGGTCGGTGGACGGCCGGGTAGGTGAAATTCAGACCTGAGCCGAGCACGCCGATCGTGGACCCTCCGCTCCTGAGCGAGGCCGCATGGGCGGCCCCGTCGATCCCACGAGCCAACCCGCTTACCACCGTCCATCCCGACTCGGCTAGGTCCGACGCGATTTCGCCCGCGAGCCGCCGACCATAGGAGGTCGCTCTCCGGGTGCCGACAACCGCGACACCTCGCCCCTCGGGCGGGGACACCGGCCCGCGGAGGTAGAGAACAGGAGGCGGGTCATGCAGATGCCGGAGCTCTTCAGGGTAGCCACCAGAGCCGTAGGCAAGCAGACGGATCCCACGATCGCCCAGCTCTCGCAGACGGCTGGCTGGTGCCGGGCGAAGGGAGCGTATCAGGCGCCGGATCGTCGGCGGCAGGTCTTCGGATCCGCGGGCCTCGAGCACCGCCGGCGCCGAGCCGAACCGGTCGATGAGCACCCGGACGCGTGCCGGGCCGAGGCCCGGTGCCTCGGAGAGGGCCAGGGCCGCCCTCAGCTCTTCCTGCAGAGAACGCGGCTCTTCGGCCCTCAGCCGCTCCATTCTCCCAGATCCGGGAAGGTCTCCTCCTCGGTCTCATCATCGCGTCTGGCAATCTGGACCTGCTTCCACAGCGCTTCGAGCAGTTCCGGCAGTCCCTCTCGAGTCACAGACGACAGCTCGAAGACGCCCCACGATTCCGAGGCTTCGAGCGGCAACTCTCTCCGAGGTGGTAGCAGATCGACCTTCGTGAGCAGGACACAGAACGGGATGCCGCCAAGAGCGGCGTCGTGCGACAGTAGCTCCCGCCGAAGCAGCTCATATGCGCTCTGGAGATCCGGAGCATCCACCGGAACGAGGAGAGCGAGCGTCCGCGTGCGCTCGATGTGTCTGAGGAATTGCGTGCCCAGCCCCTTCCCCTCGTGCGCACCCTCGATCAGCCCGGGAATGTCGGCAATGACGAAGCGCCTTGCGTCGGACAGCTCCACGACGCCGAGGTTCGGCTCGAGCGTAGTGAAAGGGTACGCAGCCACTTTAGGACGGGCGGAGGAGGCGGCCGCCAGCAATGTCGATTTCCCGGCGTTCGGCTCGCCGACGAGTCCGACATCCGCGATAAGCTTCAGCTCGAGAACGAGACTGCGCTCCTCCCCCCACTCCCCTGGCTCCCAGTGCCGTGGCGCCTGGCGCGTAGGCGTCGCGAACGCGGCGTTCCCACGGCCCCCGCGGCCCCCTTTGGCGACCAACAGTCGTTCTCCGGCTTCGAGGAGCTCGCCTACCCGTTCCTCTGTAACGGCATCCATGACAACGGTACCGCGAGGCACTGGCAGAATCAGGTCATCCCCGTCGGCGCCGGTACGATTCGATCCCTCGCCGTGTCCCGCCCGGCCCGCTTTGTAATGCTGCCGGTAGCTGTAGTCGAGAAGGGTGTGCAGCTGCGCATCAGCCACGAGCACGACATCTCCCCCGGAGCCTCCGTCGCCACCACTCGGACCTCCGAATGGAACGCCCTTCTCGCGCCGAAAGGCCATGGCACCGGCTCCCCCGGCACCACCCTTCACATGGATCGTAGCCTGATCAACGAACATAACGCCCCAGAACGCGCTCCCAGAGGAATCGGGCCCGATCCCGCCAAACATGGTCTGCGGTCAGACTCAGTCCGATCTCCAGGGCAGCTTCGATCTCCGCCGGGTCCGATCCCAAGTTGAGCGCCCCTCGAAGATGTGAGTGCAGCTGGGCTTCCCAACGCGTCACTCCTAGGATCGCGACGATGCAGAGCTCGCGTGTGATCGGGTCGAGCGCGGGACGGCTCAGCACTTTCCCGTATCCCTCCATGACCATCCAACTATCCAGGGCCGGGTGTAGGGCACGCACGTTTCGCCTCAGCTTCTCGTAGTTGCCTCCGTAGACCCGGGCGCACAACGCCTCTCCGGCCCGCCGCCATTCCTCCGCCCGCTCGACTGCATCGCTGGAGCTCGAATCCGGCAGAGCCTCCGACGTCATCGATTCGACCGCCTGGAAGGAGCGCCAGATCCCCAGACCCCAGATCGCCGCGGGAAAGCCGAGGAACAGGTAGGACTGAAGAAGCACTTCCTCGAACGCCGCGGAGTCGACGGCATCGGCCGTTTCTTGGAGCGCGGTGCGGAGGATCTCCTCATCGCCGGCGGCTTGGGCGGCCGCAACCCGGACGAGCGCCTGGCGATCCTGACCGAGCGTGGGATTAGTGGTCGCGGATTCGCCCAAGTCTCCTCCGGAGTCTAGAGCTGGGCCGCCGCCGCGACGACGCGAGGAGAAACTTCGGCCCGCATGGCGCCGACCGCCTTGCCCTGTCGGTTGATGACGAGCGGTTCCCGCATGTCGGCCAGCCGTGTGGATTCCTCCTCCTGCAGCAGATCCAAGGCCTCGAGGATCGCGAGGACGGTGGGCGGCGCGGCCCTGAAGCTGCCATCGCCCACCTTTGCCGCCAGACCCCATCCGATCTTCGGATCGGCGGCGCAAAACACGCCTTCCGCACCTTCCTTGGCGAGAATCCGCCCGCTCGTGTCCTGCATGAGCCGCGTCGAGAAGTTGCCCTCCCCGGATACAAGCTCCGGGTGGCTCGTCATCGCGCTGACAACCTCGGCCGCACCTTTCTCTCCAGCCGCACTGGCACGGCCTAGGCGCGCGTAGGCTCGAGCCATCTGCCTCAGCGACAAATAGGGAGTGGGAACACCGCAGCCGTCGATCGCCCAGCGGAGGATCTCCGGATCGACATCCAGCCACTCCTTCAGCTCCCGGCGGATGCGCTGCTGGACGGGATGATCGCGATCCGTGTAGCCTCGGAGCGGCCAGTCGCGATACAGAGCAAGGGCGAGCATGCCCGTGTGCTTGCCCGAGCAATTGTTGTGAATCGGTGTAAAATGACCGCCGGACCGAATCACCGCCTCCGCCGAAGGGACGTGGTAGGGCGGATGGGGGCCACACACGAGCTGGCCTGAGAAGAGGCCGAGACGGCCGAGCATCGCGCCGACGATGTCGACGTGGGCCGGGGTTCCATCATGGGAGGCGCAGCAAATAGCCAGCTCTTCCGCATCGAAGCCGAACGTGTCCAGCACGCCATCGGAGACGAGCGGCATGGCCTGGAAGGGCTTCATGGCGGAACGCCAGAAAGCGAGGAGCTCGGAGTCTCCGAACTGGACCTCCTCTTCGCCGGGGAGTCCGACGACGATGCCGTGCACGTTGTGAACGGACTCCGTCTCGGCACCGCGGCTGTACGTCACCGTGTTCTTGCCCGATCGCACTTCGCTATCCGTCGTCTGTAGCGGGGATCGTCGAGGCGGAGCGCCGTGCCTGCTCCCGCACGAGCACCGCCATGCCGATGAGAATCGCAACGCCGCCGGTCACCGTATTGAGGGTCGGCCGCTCCACGCCACCCAGTACGAGCACCGCGAGAACGGTCGCCCCGATCGGTTCCAGAAGCACTGCAAGGCTCACAACATACGCCCGCACGTGACGCAGCGCCCAGTTGAACGACGTGTGCCCGAGCAACATCGGTCCCACCGCCATAGCCGCGAAGAGAATCCACGTGCCCGCCGGATAGCCCGCCGCAGGTACGCCGCGGACCGCCATCGAAAGCCCGGTTAGCACGGCAGCCAGGAAATAGACCGGCGCCACGTAACTCCACAGGCCGAGTTGACGCCGGAGTTTCCGGCCGGCGATGAAGTAGAGCGCGGCGAAAAGAGCGGCCAGCGCCGCGAGCAGATCGCCGAGCAGCGCCGTGCCACCGAGCTGGAAATCTCCCCGACCGATCCAAACGGCGCCGCCCGTGGCGATGAGGATCGCAATCCACTCGACGCGCGATGGCGGTTCGCGCAGCCAAATCGTCGAGAGCAACCCCACGTAGAGCGGATGAGCCGTCACGAGAACCGTCGAGCTGGCCACGCTCGTGTATTCGAGCGACAGGAACCAGGTGACGAAGTGGAGAGCAAGTGCTCCTCCGGCCAGGACGATCCATCGCCAATCGGACCGCCGCAGCGCCCTGACCTCTCTCCATTGGCCGGAGAGGCCCAGGAGCGGGAGGATGAGAAGCAGGCTGAGGGTGAGCCGCCAGAAGGCGATCGCGGTTGCGGGAGCATCGGCGAGTCGAACGAGCACCGCCGACACGGAGACACCGACCAGGCCGAGGGCCAGCACGGGTGCCGCTCGAAGACCGGGACGGATCAGTCGCCTCCTCGCGGGGCCTCGTCCGGCACTAGCCCGTCGAGCGCCGTGGCGGTGCGGCTTCCCGGCTGGACATCGCGTCTCAAGCGCTCGAGGTCGGAGGGTCCATCCACATCGTACCACTCCGGAAGCTCAACGTGACACAGGTCCAGCCGGCGGGCGGCCTCGCGCGTCGCATCTAGCAGCCTGGTGGTCGACCAGGGCATACCCTGGAAGAGGCCGCGGGCTTGCGGCCACGCGTACCGCCGGAGCCCGATCAGGTAGTAGCCCCCGTCTCGGGACGGGCCGATGACCAGGTGGGCACCGATCAGGGCGGCGAACGCTCGATCGATGTATTTCGCCGGAAGCGTCGGATGGTCGCTGCCGATGACCACCGCGTAATCGACGCTCTCCCCGAAGACCGCAGCGAAGGCCTCACCGAGCCGCTCGCCGAGATCCTCCCCCTCCTGCCGCCGCACGGGCAGGCCGGGGTATCTCTGCGCGAAGAAGTCATCCGCTTCGGCTCCCCCGCTGATCCAGAGCTCCAGTCCCGCGTCGCCCACGCTGCGCGCGAGCTCAACGGTATCGTCCGTAAAGGCCCGGGAAAGGCCGGCCGCGCCTTCCGCGCCCACCGCTGAGATCAGCCGGGTCTTCGCCCGGCCGGGCTCGGGATATTTGGCAAAGAGGAGAAGCCGGCGCTGTCGCACGATGTCCGCTGTGGTCGGTTTCGCCGCGAAGAACGGCCCAAAAAAAGAGCCGGGACCGTTGTCCCGGCTCGCAAAGTACGCTGGGCCGGCGTGCCCTACCTAGAGCTTCCTAATTGGGGCGCGATACCTGGCGCGGATCGGATTCGTCGACCGCAGGCTCGGCCGCCGCTTCTCTGGCGGACAACGCGATCAGGCTGGCCGGCGAGTCGGTCTCTTGAAGCAAGGCAATCGCCTTGCTGACCTGCGGCTGGCGCCTCAAAGTGCGCTTCAGCGAAGCCTCTTCACCGAACGCCGACTGAGCGATGCGGATCCCCAGCTCCCAGTCGATCCAACCGACTGCGTCATCGAACAGATCGCGCTCCACTTCCGCCGCTTCCTCCTCGACGAGGAACCGGTAGAACTCGTCGCGGATCGCCGGCGTGACCTCGAAGCTCTCCTTCAGATCGGCATGATCACGCGCCCAACGAACCGAGAATCGGAACGCGGCATCGCGCAGGGCGACTTCACTCTCCACCAGCCGCTGGCGGAAGATCTGCTCGTCCGTCGTGAGCGTATCCGGCATCACGATGAGATCCGGCGTGATACCACCGCCTCCGTATACGACTCGACCGGCGTCCGTGTAGAACGTCTCTCGGCTCGCCACGTCCTCCCCAAAATGAACGGGATCGCCCTCCATGCTGATAGCCTCTCCCAGCATGGCCTCGAACTCGCCGTCCTTGAACGGCTTCTGGATGGAGCGGCCGCTCGGAGTGTACCAGCGAGCCGTCGTCATCTTCAGGTAGTTGCCGCCCGAGAGCGGATATAGAGTCTGGACGAGCCCCTTACCGAACGTCGTCGTCCCGATGATCAGGGCCCGATCATGGTCCTGGAGCGCGCCCGCTACGATCTCGGAGGCGCTCGCCGAAAACGGTCCGACGAGCACGACGAGCGGCAAGCCGGGATAGTGCTCGCGCGAAGGAGAGTTGTAGGCCTGGTTCTCGCTCTTGTTGCGCGAGCGCGTCTCGACGACTTCGACGCCGCGCGGGAGGAAGAGATCCGCGATGGCGATTCCCTCTTCCAGAAGCCCGCCGGGGTTCGGACGCAAATCCAGAATGATGGACTTCGCGCCCTGGCCCGTCAGATCGTCAAGCGCGGCCTGCAGCTCGCTGCGAGCATCCCTACTGAACTGCTCCAGTCGCACGAAGCCCACGTCGTCATCCACCAGAAACGACTTCACCGAGACGACGTGAATCTCATCCCGCTCGATCTCGAAGCTGATCGGCCGCTCCACGCCGGGACGCATCACCAGGAGATCGACGGTGCTCCCCTTGGGGCCGCGAAGCACCTGGACTGCGTCGTTGGTTGTCCAGCCCTCGGCCGATTCTCCATCCACTGCGACGACCCGGTCACCGGTCATCAGACCGCGCCGTTCCGCCGGAGTGTTCGGGAGAACGGCGACGACCGTCACCCAGCCATTCTGCTCGTCGATCCGGATGCCCAGACCGCCGTAGTTCCCGGTCGTGCTGAGCTGGAGGTCTTTCCACTCGTCCCGGTCGAGGAAATCGGTGTACGGGTCGCCGAGCTCGGTGAGCAGTCCCTCGATCGCCATCTGATAAAGCTCGGCCGGCTCCGTCTGCTCGACGTAGCGCTCGGCGACAAGCCGCAGCACTTCGTCAAGCACCTTCGACTGGCTGTAGGCGTCTTCATCCGACGTCCCTTGCTGGAGCAGCCAGCCACCGCTCACCAGCGCGATCAGCGCCACCGCCAGAGGAGAGAGCCATGCTCGCCTAAGCTTCATTCGGCCTCCGTTTTTAGTTGCTAACGCCTTAGCACTTCAAAAGTTCCTGGCCAGCGCGCCGCTAGCTCGGCCAGCACGCGCGCCTCGACCTCGTCCGGCGTCCCGCCGCCGTCGACGATCAAAACATCCTCCTCTGTCCTTGCAAGCAAGTCGTAGGCCTCGGAGACTCGGCCGAAGAACTCGCCCGACTCGCGCTCAAGCCGGTCGGGCTCCTCTTCCTTCCGGCCTCGTCCGGCGGACGGGTCGATTCGGAGAAGTATCACCGCGTCAGGCTTTAGTCCGCCAGTGGCCCAAGCGTTGAGCTCTCGGACCGCCTCCAAGCCCAACCCTCGTGCGACGCCCTGATAGGCGAGGGTCGAGAGCTCATACCGATCGGCCACGACGACCCGCCCCTCCCGCAACGCCGGCCGGACGATCTGGCGCACGAACTCGGCGCGAGAGGCGAGGTAGAGGAGGAGCTCGGCCTCCCCGCCAAGATCCAGCTCCGGGTCCAGCACGACGGCCCTGACCCGCTCCCCACCGGGCGTGCCCCCGGGCTCCCGGGCCATGAGACCGGGCACGCCGGCCGCCTCCAGCCGCTCCGTGAGCCGCCGGGCCTGCGTCGTCTTGCCGGCGCCCTCCAAGCCTTCGAAGACTAGGAAGAAGCCGTCGCCCGGCCTATTGGTAGTCGCCGTAGTACTCGGTCCCGAGATGGGTGATTTGCTCCTCGCCCATCATCCAGCGCAGGGTGTTCTTCAGCTTCCAGTGCTGGATGAAGATGTCGTGTTCAGGGTAGAGGCCTTCCGCCACCTGCGGGCTCTTGAAGTAGAACGACAGCCATTCTTGGATGCCGTGGAAGCCCACGCGCTTGGCCAGATCCAAGAACAACGCCAGATCCAGCACGATCGGCGCGGCGAGGATGGAATCCCGGCAGAGAAAATCGATCTTGATCTGCATCGGATAACCCATCCACCCGAAAACATCGATGTTGTCCCACCCCTCCTTGTTGTCTCCCCGTGGTGGGTAATAGTTGATGCGCACCTTGTGGTAGATGTTGTCGTACAGTTCCGGGTACATCTCGGGCTGCAGGATGTATTCGAGCACCCCGAGCTTGGACTCTTCCTTCGTCTTGAAGCTCTCCGGGTCGTCGAGCACCTCACCGTCGCGGTTCCCGAGGATGTTCGTCGAGAACCAGCCGTTCAGACCGAGCATCCGCGCCTTGAGGCCCGGAGCCAATATGGTCTTCATCAGGGTCTGCCCGGTCTTGAAGTCCTTGCCGCAGACCGGAACATCGAGCTCTTCGGAGAGCTGGAGCATCGCGGGGATGTCGACGGTTAGGTTCGGGGCGCCGTTCGCAAACGGCACGCCTTCCTTGAGCGCCGCGTAGGCGTAGATCATCGAAGGCGCGATCGCATCGTGGTTCTCCTCCATCGCCTTCTCGAACGACTCTACCGTCGCGTGCACCTCGTGCGGCTGCATGAAGATCTCGGTCGACGCGGCCCAGACCACCACGAGGCGATCGCAGCCCTTCTCCTCCTTGAAGCGCCGGATGTCCTCACGCAGCTGATCCGCCAGCTCGAGCTTGGTCTCGCCGGTCTTCACGTTGGTTCCATCGAGCTTCTTCACGTAGTGCTTGTCGAATACGGCGGGCATCGGCTGAATGCCCTGAAGGAAGTCGGCCAGCGGGTCGACGTCCTCTGGCTTGAGGACGCCGCACACCTTGGCAGACTTGTAGGCGTCATCCGGAATGGGATCCCAGGCCGCGAACTCCAGATCTTCAAGGCCGGCGATCGGGGCGAAGTCCTTCACCAGGGGCGATCGGCCCTCGGTCCGCCTGCCCAACCGGATCGTGCTCATCTGCGTGATCGATCCGACCGGCCGGGTCAGACCGCGCCGGAAGCTCTCGACGCCCGCGATGAAGGTCGTGGAGACCGCGCCCAACCCGACCAGCATGACGCCCAGCTTGCCTTCGGCCGGAGCGATCTCGAGGGCCGAGTGTTCATCTCTATCGTTCATGTTCCTCTGCTCGATTCGTGGTGTTAGTCAGGATGAATCCCGGCGGATCTAGGCTCCGGGTGGCTCCGCGAACTGAGAATCCGAGGCCGGAGGCTTGACCGCCGCGTCGGGCTCGGGGCGCCCGTGCGGCCGGCTGTGCCTGTACACCCAGAAAATCCGCTGCAGCACCGTGATATTGGTGAGCACGGCCAGGCCCACGATGACAGCTCGTAGGGCCAGGCCCTTGACGCCGAACAGCGTCGCTTCCCCGAACATCAACGCGGCGAAACCGATCAGGATGACCCGCTCGGCGCGCTGCATCATGCCGATGTCGCACCGGACCCCCAATCCCTCCGCCCGGGCGCGCGTGTAGCTGATCATCAGCGAGCCGGCCATCGCCAGCATGACTGCATAGATCATCCCCACATCGCCGAGCTCGAGCCGGTAGTCGTTGTACAGCGAGAGCAGCCCGAGGTAGACGATGATCTCGGAAAGCCGGTCCAGGGTGGAGTCGTAAAAGGCACCGAACGGGGAGGCGAGGCCTGTGCGTCGCGCTACGGTCCCGTCGAAGATGTCGAACACGCCGCCCAGCAGGATAAGAAACCCGGCCGTGCGCACGTGATGCTGGTGGAAGAAGAACCCGGAGCTGCAGGTGATCAAGAAGCCGATCAACGACAGAACGTTCGGGTGGATCCGCCGGGCCGTAAGCCATGACACGACCGGTTCAACGGCCGCGCGAAGCCCTCTTTCCAGAAACTCGCGGAGCCGGTTCAAAAAGCGACCCTCATGAGGAGATGATGATCCGGCTCTCCTGGCCCTTCTTGACCCCCCGGCCGATAGCCTGATGCACCTTATCCATCAGCTTGTCGAAATTCAGCTGGGAGGAGATGAGCGACTGGTACCGGGCGCTCGACTGTACGGTCTCCTGGAAATCCGCGAACTCCTGCTGAAGCTCCGCGGGAGGCTCCTGCCCCTGAGAGACGTGACCCATGATCTTCTCCTGGAGCTCTCTCAGCTGGTTGAGGGTCTCGGTCGCCTCACGGTCGTTCGCTAGATCCCGATTTGCGGCATCGAGATAGGAGTATTCCGCGGTCTGGGATATCAGTCGGCCGAGCTCTTCGGCCTTGTCGAAGATCTTATCGCGCGAGTCGTCTAACGCCATTGACATCACTCTGTTTCGGGGCTCCGCAGGAGATGGATCATCTCCCACTGGGTGCGTCGGGGGTCAAGCGCCCAGTATAACTCGGCTCCGGCCGCTCGGCGAACGCGAAGCGTACCCGCCCGGACAGGTCCTGAGCTATCTCCTGCCGGGCCCAAACCCCCGCGCCGGTCAGCAAGCGGGAGACTTGATCTCCCTGGGTCTCGCCGATCTCCAAAAAGAGGCCGCCGCCCGGGTTCAAACGCTCCCAGGCCTCCGCGAGCAACTCGCGAACGACCTCGAGGCCATCCTCTCCGCCCGAGAGCGCTTCACGGGGGTCCCGCCTGACTTCGGGCGGAAGCAACTCCATCTCCTCGTCCGCGACGTATGGCGGGTTGGATACTATCAGATCGAACCGTCTATCCTCCTCCACTGCGCTCCAGATCGGCCCCGCGACCTGCCGAAGCTCGACCTGACGGGTGGTCAGGCCGATACGGTCGCGGTTCTCGGTCGCCTGCTCGAGGGCTGCTATCGATCGCTCCAGGGCCAGGACGCGCCCCGCGATTCGTTCGTGAACCAGCGACAACGCGATCGCACCCGAGCCGGTGCCGACATCGAGCGCCGTCCCAAGCGGCGGTTCTGCGTTCGGCCGTCTCACGGGCCACACGCCATCCGTCACGCCTCGCCCACGGGCCCAGGCCGCGATCCGCTCAACGAGCTGCTCCGTTTCCGGCCGCGGGATGAAGGCACGGGGGTCGGCGGTCAGAACGAGGTCGCGGAACTCGACGGTACCCTCGACGTGCTGCAGCGGCACTCCGGCGAGCCGCCTTGACATGGCACGAGCCAGCCGACGCGCCTCACGCGGCGTAAGGCGTAAGTCCAGCGAGAGCCGGAGGTCGCTTCGGTCGAGCTCGGTAACCAAGGCCAGGATGCGCTCCGCTTCGAGGCCGGACGCTTCGATGCCGCCAGCCTCGAGCTCCGCCGCAGCCCCTTCCAGGGCTTCACGGCGAGTCGGTCCGGGAGGCTTGTGTGGGCCGGGTAGATCGCGCCCGGTCGGGCTATCGGGACTCACGCGGGAGCGGCTGCCTCCAGGCGCTCTTCCGTTCCGGCCACCCGGAGCGCCTCGACCACCTCATCGAGATCGCCATCGAGGATGGCGCTCAGCCGATGGAGGGTGAGGTTGATTCGATGGTCGGTCACGCGGTTCTGAGGGAAGTTGTACGTTCGGATCTTGGCAGACCGGTCGCCGGTGCCGACCTGCGTTCGTCGCTCACGGGCGCGCTCCGCTTCCTGTTCGGCGACCTTCATGTCGAGCAGTCGGCTCCGCAGCACCTTGATGGCCTTCGCCTTGTTCTTGTGCTGCGATTTCTCGTCCTGGCAGGTCACGACGAGGCCGGTGGGAGCGTGCGTGATCCGGACGGCGGAGTCCGTCGTGTTCACGGATTGACCACCGGGACCGGATGAACGGAACACATCGACTTTGAGGTCGGCCTGATCAATCTCGAGATCGACCTCGTCGGCCTCCGGCAAGACTGCCACGGTCGCCGCCGAAGTATGAATCCGGCCCGAGCTCTCGGTCTCGGGCACTCTCTGCACGCGGTGAACGCCCGACTCGTACCGGAGGTGACCGTAGGCATCTTTGCCGCGAACGACGAAGATCACTTCCTTCAAGCCCTCCAGAACACCCTCCGTCGACGACACCATCTCGATCGTCCAGGCGCGCTGCCCTGCGTACCGGCTGTACATGCGGTAAAGATCCGCCGCGAAGAGGCCTGCCTCATCTCCCCCCGTCCCGGCTCGGATCTCCAGCACGGCCGGACGGTCGTCGAGCGGGTCCTTTGGCACGAGCAAGCGCTGCAGACGCTCGCCCACATCGACGCGACGGGCCTCTAGCTCCTCGGTTTCCGCCTGCGCGAGCTCGACCAGTTCCGGTTCGTCCGAGCCGGCCGCCAGCTCCTCCGCCTGCTGCAGCTGATCGAGTATCGCCAGATACTCGTTTCCGACCTCGACGATTGATGTGAGCTCGGAGTGCTCGCGGGCAAGGTCCCGAAGTCGCTCCGGATCCCCGATAACGGCCGGATTGGCCATGAGCTCGGCGAGCTCGTGTTGGCGGGCACGTCGCTCTACGACCTGCCTGGCTAGAAGATCGGGAGTGTCACTCATGGCATTCGTCGATCCGCGCGAGGCGACGGCGACAAGGAGGTTGCCGGCCGGGCCCCGGCGCAGCCCTCGAAAGAGGCCTCAGGCCTTGGCCGCCTCGGGCTCTTCGTCGGATGGCGCGGCATCCGCCTCGGCCTCGGGCTCCGCAACGTGCTCTTCTTCGGCGGCCTCCGCTTCGGCTTCCGGAGCAACGTCTGCGTCGGCTTCCGGAGCAGCCTCCGGCTCGGCCTCGGGCGCCTGGGCTTCAGCCTCCGGCTCGGCCTCGGTTTTGGGCTCCTCGACCGCGACGGCTTCGGCGGCCGCTTCCTCTGTATTGGTCCGGCTGCCGCCGTCGCCGTACTTGGCGATGAAGCGCTCCACCCGCCCCGCCGTGTCAACCAGCTTCTGACGGCCGGTGAAAAACGGATGGCAGTGGGAGCAGATCTCGACGTGCAGCTCCTCGACCGTCGAGCGCGTCTCCGAGACCCTTCCGCAGGCGCAGGTGATCAGGGTCTTCTTGTACTCGGGATGTATGTCTGGTCGCATGTCGTTTCTCGCGTTTATATCAGGTCAAAACAGCGGAAGAACATAGCCCTCTCAAGGGCTTGCTACAACGTCGGCGAAGATCTTCTCCCCGTCGAAACGGCCGTTCTCGATGAAAATCTCCGACGTGTTGTGGCCGTTCGTTATGCTCCCCGCCATGTACACGTGTGGCACGTTGGTCTGCAGCGTTTCCGGATCCATGGACGGAGCGCAGCTCTCCGGCGCCAGCTCGATCCCGATTCGCCGGAACAGCTCGAAATCCGGGCGGAACCCGGTCAGGGCATACACCCGGTCGCAGGGCAGCTCCTCCCGCTCCCCGTCCGCGTTCTGAATCTCCACCGCTCTGTCCGAGATGCGCAGCACGGTAGCTCCGAACCGGGCGCCGATCTCGCCCGCCTCGATCCGATTCCGGATGTCCGGCACGAGCCAGTACTTCACGGTGGGCCGGAAGTCGTGGAACCGATTCAGCAGAGTCACACTCACCCCCGCCCGAAACAGCTCGAGCGCCGCTTCGACCGCGGAGTTCTTGGCGCCGATGACCACCACATCCAGGCCGTAGCTCCGATGGGCCTCATCGAAGTAGTGGCTCACGTGCGGAAGATCCTCGCCCTCCACCCCCACCGGATTCGGGTGATCGAAGTAACCGGTGGCGAGGATCAGGCGCCGGCATCGCACGTGCTCGGTGCCCAATCGGCTTTCGAGCACGCACTCCATTCCGCCGTCCGTCGGTGCGGCATCGGTTAGCCTGGAATACGTCTGCACGCGCAGGCCTTCCGTGCGAACCACCCCCCGGTAGTACATCAGAGCTTCTTCTCTGGTCGGCTTGTGGCCGGCACAGGCGAGCGGATGATCTCCGATCTCCATTCGCTCGGGCGTGGTGAAGAAGGTCATCCCGACCGGATAGCGCACGACAGAATGGCAAATGCTGCCCTGATCGACGATCAGTGGATCTAGCCCGCGCCGCTTTGTCTCCCCTCGCTCAGGCGCAGAGATACGGCAGAAGACGGGTCTCGGTTCCCATGCTCGCCAGGCGCCTCCAACGCGCAAGGGCCCAGGAATGCTTCGAGACCGAGTAATTCAACTGGATTACGATACCGAAGAAAACCCGAAACATAGGACGGGGCCCCGTGTACATCGTGGGATGAAGCCGCTTCCGATCCGGGGCCGTGGCGCCGCGGAGAACCCGCCGAACCGTTTCGTGCCGGTCCATGTCGAGCGTGAATCATGGACGCCCGACGATCCCCTTCCCCGCACGCAGTTCTTCCGAGACGACTCCCGGTCGATCATAGCCTACAACGACAGCCCGGACGTCGGCTTCACCGCCAGCGTGAATCCGTATCGAGGTTGCGAGCATGGCTGCAGTTTTTGCTACGCTCGGCCGACCCACGAGTACTTCGGACTTTCGGCCGGGCTCGACTTCGAGACGAAGATCTTCGTCAAGGAGGACGCTCCGGAGCTGCTGAGAAGAGAGCTCGCTTCGAAACGCTGGAAGCCGCAGCTCCTGGCTCTGAGCGGGGTCACCGATCCCTACCAGCCGATCGAGCGCAGGCTCCAGGTCACACGTCGGTGCATCGAGGTACTGACCGAGGCGAGAAACCCGACAGGCATCATCACGAAGAACCATCTCGTCACGCGAGACATCGATCTCTTCGAAGAGCTGAACCGGTTCGGCGCCATAGCGGCCTCACTCTCCGTCACCTCACTCGATCGCGGGCTTCAGAATGTGATGGAGCCCCGCACTTCGATTCCGGAGCGAAGGCTAGACGCTATACGGAGGCTGTCCGACGCCGGCATACCGGCAGGTGTCTTGGTGGGGCCCATAATCGCCGGCCTCACCGATCACGAGCTCCCCAACATCCTGACCGCCGCCGCCGAAGCGGGGGCGACCAGGGCCGGCTTCATCATGCTCAGGCTACCCTGGGCCGTGGCGCCGTTGTTCGAGGCGTGGCTCGAGCGGCACTTCCCGGACCGCATGGAGAAAGTCCTGAACCGTCTTCGCGATCTGAGCGATGGAAAGCTCTACGACTCGAGCTTCGGCCGGGGACAGAGGGGAGAAGGCCCGTTCGCCGAGCAGATCCGGCAGATGTTCGAGATCACCTGTGATCGACTCGGGCTGGCTCGCCAGCCACCGGCCCTTCCCACCGCCCATTTTCGGAAGCCGTCGCTGGGCGGTCAGCTCCGCCTGTTCGACGCGAGCTGAGCTGCTGACCGGCGTTCACCTGGAAGATGGAGTTCAGCAGGTGGAGTGGATGAGCGCCCCGACCGGCTCCGAGATCACCAGCTCGTTGTATCGCTCTACCGCCCGCCCGGTCTGCAGCATCTCGTAGGCGATACCGCGCTCGGCCAGAAGGCGGATCGTCTCGGCGGCCACGCCGAGCCGCTCCCACAGTCCCAGGGAGAGGACGATCATCGTGGAGCCATGCTCGAGTAGCTCCTCTACGTCCGCCGGCTGGATCCCCGGAGAGTGCCGCGTGCCGGTCTCGCGCCAGTCCCATTCACGGGCTCCTCCCGGGAAGATCTTGGCGTCCTTGAAGGGTGCAGCCGCGCCCTCGACTTCGACGCGGCCCCAGCCTAGCGCGGTGACTCGAGGCGACGGCGAGCGCATCGAAGTCACTTTAGATTCTGTCCGTAACGAGCCGTAAACAAAAAGCTTGCGTCATCTGCGTCGGCTGGTTCCCACGCGTACGCTTTGAGCGCCGCGACGTCCGTGAAGCCGGCCTGGAGGAGAAGGTCGGCGAACTCCGACTGGGAGAACCAGCGCAGCAGCTGCTCTCCTTCCTCGGTCGCTTCGACCTCGCCTCCCCGCCTGATCTCGAAGCGCAACCGCACGAGCTGAATCTGCCGATCGAAATCGAAATCCACGTTCTCGTAGCACCGAACCACGGCGTCGTCCGGCCGTGTCGCGACGCGTCTCAACCGCCACTCACCCGGCTTCGCGGGCTCCAGTCCGACGTCGTAGCGCCAGGGCAAGTGGAGAGGGATCAGGACACGTCCGCCCTCGGCCAGGTGGCCACGGAAACAGCGGAGCGCCATCCGGGTCTTCTCGAGATCGGCCAACAGCATGAACGAGCCGAAGGGAACGAAGATCGTGCGGAAGCGCTGAACTAGAGAGAAGTCCTCCATGGCAGCGAGGTGAAGTGGAACGGCGAGGCCGATGGCCGCCGCCTTCCGCCGGCAGATCGACAGCATCTCCTCGGAGAGATCCAGACCTTCGACGTTCAGGCCGTCCTTTGCGAACGGGATCAGCAGGCGCCCGGTACCGCAGCCCACCTCTAGGGCCGGCTCGCCCCCGTCCTGGATCGCCGATCGGAAGAACTCGATGTCCTCGAAATCCTCGCCCGCGAACCACAGGTCGTACGACGCTGCCGAGAGACCCGTATAGCCATCTGCCGTCGTCATCCCCAGAATGGTAACGAATCATCATGGGTGCGGAAGCCGATTGGCGGCGGAGCCTGCGTGCGGAAGCCGGGGCGGCGGTCGAGCGGAGAGGAAAGTGAAGTGGGGCTGGCGCGGGCCGCTTCCCTTGAGCGGGGAGGTTGCCTTGATTGCGACCGCGCGCTCAGCCCCCGAGCACACGCACCTGAGCTTTAGACGACCGCACACCCGACGAGGTTACAGCGCACCTCGTGCGGCCAGGTTACAGCTTGCCGATCGCTCTCCTCTCGGCAACGTTCTCAGCCCACTCACAGACACCGGGAAGGGTGCAGGAATGGGAAGGCCTACAGCTCTGACATTCGCGTTCGTATTTGCCGCCGGGCCGCTGTGCGCACAGGAGGTGGCCCGGGTCGAGATCAGCCCGCCTTCAGCCGCGCTGACGGCCGGTGCGACCGTCCAGTTTTCGGCCCAGGGTTTCGACGCCTCGGGCGCTCCGGTGAGCGGTGCGGAGATCGCCTGGTTCGCGTCCCCCCCAGGGGTCGGCGGCATGGACGAGGAGGGGACCTTCCATTCGTTCCGGGCGGGGAAGGCGCAGGTCTTTGCGCTCGTCGGCGGGCGGCCGGGCCGGGCGTTAGTTCATGTCGAGCCCAAGCCGCCCGCCACGGTCGAGCTCTCGCTCGCTCCCGCGCGCCTCGTGGAAGGAGCGCTGGGGGTCGTGAGTGCAGTCGCGCTCACGGAGGACCGTGAGCCACGGGACAACTTCCCGGTCCGTTACAGCTCGTCCGACGAAGCCGTCGCCACAGTCGACCGCAACGGGACTGTCACGGGACAGGCTCCCGGAACAACCACGATTACCGCGACGGCTGGCCCGGCCGTGGAGACGATCGCGGTCGAGGTCATCCAGAACACCGTAGCTGCTCTCGGCGTGAGCGGTCCGACGGGCGCCCGGACCGGCGACGTCGCCCACTTCGCTGCCTTGGCCCGGGACGACGCGGGCGTCGTCGTCGATGATGCGCCGGTCCGCTGGGCCGTCTCAGGGGAAGGAGCCGATATCCATCCGGATGGCGGCTTCGTCGCCGCGCGGCCTGGTACCTACGTCGTTTCCGGAGCGGTCGGGGACGTTGTCGGGACCGCAGCGATCGCCGTGTCACCGCGTGTTCATGCCCGCAAGCTGGAAGAGGTCACGCACGTGGGCTTCGGTGACCTCCAGGCCGCGGAGGCCTGGGCGGTCAACGACGCGCTGTACGTCTCCACGATCTCTGATCGCGTTTATGCATTCGACATCTCGACGCCCGGGAGCCCGGTGAAGACCGACTCGATCGTGGTGGACGCGACTCTGATCAACGACGTCTCGACGACGCCGGACGGGGGGATCGGTGTCCTGACGCGCGAGGGCGCTTCCACCCGCCGCAACGGCATCGTCTTTCTGGACCTGAGCGATCCTCTCCATCCGAAGGTGCTCTCCGAGTACACGGAGACGGTGACCGGAGGCGTGCACAGCGCCTACATCGACGGGCGCTACGTGTACGTCACCGATGATGCCACCGGCTCGCTCAAGATCATCTCGTTCGAGGATCCGTCGGAGCCGTTCGAGGCGGGCCACTTCGATATGGGAGACCGGATCGGGTTCGATCCGCTCATGGGCGTCCCGCTCGGGCAGTACCTGCATGACGTTCAGGTGGTGAACGGCCTTGCCTACCTGGCCTACTGGCGGCACGGCCTGGTGATCCTGGACGTCGGCGCCGGCATCGAGGGAGGCTCGCCCGAGAACCCGAAGTTCGTGAGCCAGCTCAACTACGACGTCACGAAGTTCTACCCGCCCGACATGCTGGCCGGCTCTCATGCCGTCTTCCGCTACAAGGACTATGTGTTCCTCGCCGATGAGGTCTTCCCTCCTCTGCCCGATCTTCAGAGAAGGACGCGGATCAAGTCCTTGGGGCGAGTGCACGTGGTCGACGTGAGCGACATTCGGCGGCCCGTGAAGGTGGCCGACTACAACGTGCAGGACATGGGGAGCCACAACATGTGGGTCGAGGACGACGTCATGTACATCGGCTACTACGAGGGCGGCGTGCGCGCGGTGGACGTGAGCGGAGAGCTCCGGGGCGACCTCATGGCCCAGGGCCGGGAGATCGGCGCGGTTTGGACGGGTTCCGAGGAAGGATACCGCCCCAACCTCCCGATGGCCTGGGGAGCCCAGCCCCACAAGGGCTTCGTCTACACGAGCGACATCAACTCCGGCCTCTGGGTAACTCGCCTGACGGAGCCCCCGACGCCGTAGCCTCTAGTTCTTGAACTTCTTGTAGAGCCAGAGCAGCAGCAGCGCGCCGGCCACCGCGACGATCAGGCTTCCCAGGTTGAAGCCCGAGACGCTACCGATCCCGATCAGCGAGGCGAGGAAACCGCCGACCATGGCCCCGAGGATTCCGAGCAACGTGGTGATGAAGATCCCGCCCGGATCCTTGCCGGGCATGATCCACTTGGCGAGCGCACCGACGATCAGGCCGAAGATCAGCCATGAAATGATTCCCATTCTGGATTCCTCCTTATGGACGCTTCCGGTCGCACAGAACCGCATAGCGATAGCTAGACTATCCGGAATCCATTACGGAGGGGCAAGCTCGGTGGTTTCGCCTAGTCCTCCCAGAGCTCGATCAACCGGCCTTCCGGGTCCCGGATCCAGGCGGACCGGCCGTAGGCATGTTCCTTGACGTCTTCGATCTCGACGCCGGCCTCCGAGAGATGATCGATCGTCTTACGAAGGTTCTCTACGACATAGCTGAGCGTGAAGCCCGAGGTTTGCGACTTTCGGCCGTCCGCCTCCAACAGCGTCAGGACCGTGCGCCGCGGGAGGCCGGAATCTTCTGCATCCTCCAGGTAGAGATCGCAGTAGTACGTCCCGTTCGATTCGTCCTCTTGGGCGTCGAGGCCGAGGTGCTCGGAGTACCATTCTGCCAACGACCGGGGGCGTGTCGTGTAGAGGGAAACGCCCCCGATCGACTTGACGGCCGTCATCAGGTGCTCGCGCCGCTATGGCTGGCGAACCATCGTTATCGTGAACGCTGGATTGATGATAAGAGTCTCGTCGGGCGGCTTATTCCCTTTCTTTAACAGGCAGAGAAAGGCATTCCCGGTCGGGGTCACGATCCAGTTTCCGACGTTGTCGATGTTGACGCGAGTGTCCACATCATCGTTTGGTCCCGCATTGAACTTGTCGCCCAGGCAGTTCGTTCCGAAGCGGAGATCGTACTTGGTCCGTCCGTCCTGCCACTCGACGAACAAGCGAGCCGTCGTGCTCTCGCCCGCCTCCATGTCTCGAAGATCCGGCTCATCGCTGTTGTTGGTATAGATGCGGGTAATCGCCTCGGGCCAAACTCCAGAGGCGCCCAAGTCGATTTCCACTCTGCGCGGCCCGCTAGAATACTGGTCGACGTCGAACATGAGGTTGCCGTTGGCACCCGAGAGGTGCGCACCTACGCCCTGGAAACCTTCCTGGTAGGCACCCTGACCGTCGCCAGCCAGCGCATCTCCCGCGGATCCATCTCCGTCCGAGAGCGTGAGGTCGAGATCGACCTGATCACCGGATGGCGGCGGATCGTTGCAGGACGGATGACCCGGGCAGGTCGGCTTCGCGAGCCGCGGCGCCGGCGCGTCTTCGCTTGCGGTAGGTGAATTGGTACAGGCGAACGCCACGCCGAGAGCGAGGGCCAGCGCTGCGCTCGAGCGTCTGAACTGCAAGAGGCTTCGTGTTCGGTTACTCATGTTTCCTCCTCGTATGGCTCACCAGTCCGTTATCCGTGGGGGACTGCCCTTCAATCCGGCCGTGCTCGAAGCCGAGCGCGGCTCGCGTGTTTGCCTTGTGGGCGCATGGGATCAAACTGGCCCGACCCTATCAACTCCGGGTTCGCTTCGGTCAACCGATAGTCAATTGTGGACCGCTCTCTTTGCCTCGGCCGGACCCGGGGGCATTGCGATGGCGCTGAATTAGGAGGTGCGTAGACCCGGTTCGACCCTGCGCAAGGCACATAAGCCGGACCCTCTTAGCGCTGGTCCGCATGAAAGCGTCGTCGCCGGCAGATTGGCCGGGGTAGATGCTCAGGCCCTATTATGGATTTCTGAGCTTGCGATTGGCATAGCCGGAACAGCGGCAACCAAAGAGTCCCCCATGCTCGCTCTGCAGCTATTCGGTCCACCCGTGATCGAAGGAGAGGCGGGTCCCCTTAACGGGCGCGCCGCCCAGCGGCATCGTCTCGCCCTCCTGGCACTTCTTTCTGCATCCCCGGGTCATCAGCTCAGCCGCGACAAGCTTCTTGCCTATCTGTGGCCCGATGCCGACATGCAGCGAGCCCGCCACCTGCTCAACGTCTCCGTGCACGTGCTGCGGAAGGAGCTCGGCGAGAACGCACTCGTGACGACGAACGGTGATCTCCGTCTGAACACCGAGGTCGTGCGATCGGACGTTGCAGAATTCGAGACGGCGCTGGGACAAGGCGAAGCCGAGCGGGCCGTCGCGCTGTACACCGCGCCGTTCCTGGACGGCTTCCACTTGCATGGCTCGGTCGAGTTTGAACGATGGCTCGACGGAGAGCGTGACCGTCTGGCAGGCTTATACGGGCGAGCGCTGGCAACCCTGGCCGCCGAGGCGGAAGCGAGGAACGACACCGAAGCGGCCGTTCGCTGGTGGCGACAGCTGGCGACCCACAACCCGTACGGCGGGCGCATCGCCGTGGGGCTGATGCGTGCGCTGGAAGCATCCGGAGATCACGGCGGGGCCATTCGATACGCCGTCAGCCAGGAGCTGCTCCTGCTGGAAGAGCTCGGCGCAACGCCTGATCCGGAAGTACAGGCGCTACTCGAGCAGCTCAGGACCGAACCCAACCGCAGATCAGTCGACCGGGCCCAGCTGCCCTCGCCGATATCGTCGGCTAGCTCCGAACCGGCTCAGAAGGTGACCGCGCACAAGGCGCCTGCGGAAAGACCGGCCACGCACAGGAAGACCGGAGGCCTTCGCCGCCGGCGCGCCCTGAACGGACGTGCCGCACGTGGTGGGATTGCGGTGGACTTGATCGGGATCGCCGCAGCCGCC
>JBDHGL010000010.1:0-52454 GCA_039589875.1 Gemmatimonadota bacterium | reverse complement strand
CTCGCCCTCGTCGCCCCGCTCGAGTTCCTCGGGCAGCTCTGCCAGGAGAGTCGGCAGTACCCGCGGCGTTCGCTCTAGGACGTCGTAGGCCACGGCGGTCGTGATGCGCATCAAGACGATCCGCTCTTCCTGGCCGAGCGGGTATTCTCCACGTGCTCGATGAATCCGTCCACTTCGAACGCACCTATCGTCTTGCCGATCAGGTCGAGCGGCAGATCCGCGAGCTTCTTGAACCGCACGCAGGACTGGCCTACGTCGTACCGCTTCCCGGTCGCTCTGTACGCAGCCTCGAAATCGGCCCGCGCCTCATCCGACGTGTAGATGCCGGTCAGATAGACAGCCATGTGGTTCTTCTGCGAGGCCAGTGCCGCGTACATCAGCGGTTTCTTGTTATATGTATCCGGGTGGCGCTCGAGAGGAACCTGGTAGCTGATCATCCCCCAGTTCATCTCCTCCTCGAGGCCGATCGGAAGGTTGGCCAGTATCACGTCGCGTACCGCCTCAATGGCCACCCGCCGGTCGTCCGGCAGCGACGACAAATACTCTTCCACGCTCCTCGCGTCGGATCGCATCAGTGCCTCCTTCTGGTTGATCTGCGGCGCTAGTCCGCACCCGCCTCCTTGGGTGTCGTAGCGAGGGTCCCTTCGCGCCGCTCAATCGCCAAACGCCGGAGCGCCGCCGCTCCCTCGAAGAGCAGCCACAGCTCGAGCACGAAGATCGCGCCTCCGAAAACGAGGAGCAGCGTCTCACTCTCGGTCCGGTATCGGATCAAGTTGAGGATCATGGCCCAGGTCGTCATGACGAGGAGAAAGCTCATCGGTATCGCCGTCACCCAGGCCGAACGCCCGAGCCGGAGCAGGAACAGCGTGACCATCAGTAGCGTCAGGCCGGCCAGGAGCTGGTTCGTCGTCCCGAACAGTGGCCAGATCCGCATTCCCCCGGCTCCTCGGTCGAGCCCCAGGGCAAGCAGGGCGGAGCTTGCCACCGCGACGGATGTGGCTAGCCATCGGTTCTGAAGCGGCCTGATGCGGTACTGGACGCCGAGCTCCGCGATGATGTATCGCTGAAGCCGGACCGACGTATCCAGGCTGGTTGCGGCGAAGCTGATCACGATGACGGCGGCGAAGATCGTGGCCACCGTGTGGGGAATCCCGAGACCCTCGGCGAGCACTCCCACCCCGTTGACGAACGCCGCCGTGGCGCCCGCAGACGCGCTGGCCCAGGAGCCGTAGTGCTCGTGCCAGGCATCGATCCCCACGAACAGCGCGAACCCGGCGGTCGTCGCGATGATCGAGGTCACCGCCAGCGTCCCCTCCCCGAGCGCGCCTCCGTAGCCGACATAGCGAGCGTCTGGCTCCCTGTTCAGCTGCTTCGATGAGGTCCCGGAGCCCACCAGGCCGTGAAAGCCGCTGATCGCGCCGCAGGCGATCGTGATAAATAGGAGCGGAAACCAGCCAGGCGCGTCGGCGGGCAGATCGAGATTGATGGCCGGTGCCACCACAGGCGGGTTCGTCACCAGAACACCGGCTCCGATCAGCCCCAGCGCCACGAAGAGCTGGTGACCGTTCACGTAGTCACGCGGCTGCAAGAGTAGCCAGACCGGAAGGACGCTGGCGAAGAAGGTGTACACGAGTAGCACCACGATCCAGCCGATCCGCTGGCCGTCGGCTCGAGCCGCTTCCGCCGCCGCAGTCATGTCCCCTCCGGTCGCCTGTAACTGCTGCGCCGTTGGCGCCAGGCCGAAGAGGTCGGGCAGCTCGAACGGCACGTACTGCCCGAACCAGATCATCAGATAGAGGACGAGGAGAGCCGCGATGGATGGGATCAGAATCCCCACCCCGGTGCGGTAGATCAGGAAACCCACGACGAGCGCCACCGCCAGGGACCCCCACACCGGCAAAACGGCGCCCGGGTTGTTCATGAACAGGCTCGCGATGATCACCGCGAAGACGGCGTTCACCATCAGGAGAAGGAAGAAGATCAGGAAAAGAAACAGCACCCGAGCCCGGTCCCCGACGATCGACTGGGTGAGCGTGCCGATCGAGTTTCCCTTGTGCCTGGTCGAGATCCACAGGGCCCCGAAGTCGTGCACCGCTCCTGCGAACACCGTGCCCACGACAACCCAGAGGAAGGCGGGCAGCCAGCCCCAGATCACCGCGATCGCCGGGCCGATGATCGGCGCGGCGCCGGCGACGGAGGTGAAATGATGCCCGAACAGGACGTGCTTGTTGGTCGGGACGTAGTCGACCCCGTCCTCGAACTGGTGGGCCGGCGTGACGAAATCCGGGTCGAGGCGATAGATACGGCGCGCGATGAACCGGGAGTAGATCGAGTATCCGGTCACGAAGGCGGAAACGCCGACGACCAAGAGGACAATCGCGCTCACGTTGTCTCCGAAGTGGCCCACAGAGCCACACCTACGGAACGCAACGCATCGGTTCCAACCGGATCCTCAACCAGCAAATACACGAGCCGGCGGGGCCAATCTCCGAGCTCCCGCTCGATCATCTCCAGGTACTCGTCCTGTCTAGCCTTTCGGTTCCGGGCGAACGCATCCGCAAGATCATCCGGTAGAACCTGATTGACCAGAACCCCGCCGATCGGAATTTCGTGTTTGCCGAGAGCGGTCAGAGCACGCCCCGTCTCCCAGATCGGCAGCCGCTCGGGCACGACGACGAAGAAGAACGCCGTCTGGGCGGGATCCATCAAGATGGTTCGGGCACGGACGAAACGCGCCTTCCGTTCTTCCAGCGCTTCCAATACGGGGTCCTTTTCGGCCGCCGTCTCCGATGCCGAGGTGCCCGCCACGTTACTCCACATCCGGCCCATCGCGTTCACTTTTCGGCGGCGGCCGATCAGCCCCCCTATCCAGGCAGACATGTGCTCGGGAAGCGAGAGGAGGCGGAGAGTCTGGCCGGTCGGCGCCGTGTCGAAGACGATGCGCTCAAACTCCCTTCCCTCCTGCTCGAGTATCCTCGTGAAACGCTCGAAGGTCGCCGCCTCCACCGCACCGGGCGAGGCGCGGGCGATGTCGATCTGTCGCTCCACTTCCGCCACGAGCCGAGGCGTCACCGAATCGGCCAGTCGCTTCTTGACGTCGTCGATGTAGCTGTCAGCCTCTGACTCGGGATTCAGCTCCATCGCCCAACAGTCCGCCACGACCGGTCTCGGCTCGGACCCCAACTCCGCTCCGAGAGCGTCTCCCGTGGAGTGGGCCGGATCGGTGGAAACGAGGAGTGTGCGTTGCCGAGATGCAGCCAGGGCGAGCGCCGTCGCCGAGGCGAGCGTCGTCTTGCCAACCCCTCCCTTGCCGCCGAAGAAGAGGACGCGCGCATCGGGAAAGATCGGAGCCGGCATCAGAACGCTCGAGGGTTCAGCAACAGCGGAAGCCTCCCTCCGGTGCGTGTTCCATGCCCATCCGCTGGTGCCACTCGTGGAAGGCCTCGATCAGCTCCGGATAGAGCTCCAGCACGTACAACTGTGCCGGGTTCGGGACTCCGAGCAGGTCGGAGAACCCTACGAGGAGAAAGAGATCCCGCTGCCTGAGGTACTCCCGGTGGATCTCGGATCGGTAAGGCGCGATGTAGAGACCCTCGTAGATCTCGCGTGCCGCCCGGAGCTTTTGTCGCACGAGAGGCCAGAGCCGGCCGGCCGACGCCGCCATCGCGCGGCCTATGTCACCCCGGCGGAACCGGCGACGGCAGCCAGGCGGGTGCTTTCGACCCAGAGCTCCGACGCCAAATCCGCGTCGTAGGCCTGATCGGCAGCGCGCCGCTCGTTCTCGACGTGGAAGTACTTGCCGTCGATCTCCTCAGCCGACGCCTGGATCGCCAGGTGGCACACCGCCCGCCCACCCACCGAAGGGCGCCCCATGAACGGCTTGAACCCCCGCATGAGGAGGCTGAGGGGATCCCGATTCTGGTTCCAGATGCGGGTCCCCAGCACCCCGGGATGCAGCGCCGCCGCGGCCAGGCCGGTGTGGCCAAGGCGTCGCGACAGCTCGAAGGTGAACAGAACGTTGGCGAGCTTGGAGTCCGCGTAGGCTTGAAGACCCCGGTAGCGCGGCAGTCCGCGGAAGATCTCTTCGAGCGAAGCGCGCCTCAGATCGCCACTACGGTGCCCGTCGGAGCTCACGTTGATCACGCGGCCGATCCCCCCGATCAGCGTACCGGTGAGCAGCGTTGTCAGCGCGAAATGGCCGAGATGGTTGACGGCCATCGTCATCTCGAACCCGTCCTCCGAGATCTCGCGGCGCGCTCGATACGCACCCGCGTTGTTCACGAGCACGTCGATCCATCCCGTACGCCCTACGAGCCGTGATGCTAGATCTCGCACCGAGCTGAGCGAGGCCAGGTCGGCCAGCTCCAGGCGCACATCGGGGTTCGATGAACCCTTCCGAATCGCCGCGAGGGCCTTCCGACCGCGCGCTTCGTCCCGGCACACCATGACAACGGCGGCGCCGCTCCCCGCGATCAGCTCGGTCGCCGCCCGGCCGACGCCGGAGTTGGCACCGGTTACGACTACCTGACGTCCGGCGCCGTCTGTCATCCGGTCAGCTTCTTCTCCACTTCCTCAGCCACCGCCGCAGCCAGCTCCTCTCCCTCTTCAAGGAGCCCGCGAACGGTCGCGGCCATCTCCTTCGAGAAAGCCTCATCGTTCGTCTCAGGGAGATTGATCGTGACGTTGTACGCTGCCGCTCGCGCCCCCGCGTCGGCCATCAGGGCCGCCGTGCCCACATCGCTGATCATCTGAGGCTCCGTGAGCGGCGCCAGCTCCACGCAGAGTCGCAAGGCTTCGACACAAAGCTCCACGTTGGCCTGCGGTACGCGGGTCGCCTTCTTGTAGCCCTCTCGCAGCGCCTCGGCTTGAGCCTCTCTCTCCGCATCCGTGTCCTTGGGCATCCGCATCGCCTCGATGACGGAATCGAACGCGGCCGTGTCGTCGTCGACTCCTCGAATCAGCGCGTCCTTCAGCTCCTGGGCCCGCTCGGCCACGGAGCAGAGCGTATCGTATTTGTCGTCGTTCTCGCCCTTCGGGATCAAGAGGTTCGCAACCATCGCGACAAGCCCTCCCCCGAGCGAACCGGCCAGCGCCGCGACCGATCCTCCGCCCGGCGCCGGAGTGTCCCGAGAGACCTCGTCCACGAAATCGTACGTCGGCCTCTGAACCAACGGTCCATCGATCTTCGGAAGCCCCAAAACGCGCTCCTCCGGTTCGAATTCCGATACCTCCCGCAGCCCCATCGATTGGGCCGCAGTCTCCATCAAATCGGGCACCGGGATGCCCGTCGACTTCTTCATCCGCCTGAGGTAGAACCGGGCGGTCCACTTCATCGCGTCGTACGGGATCAGTCCGACGATCTCCGAGCCGGTGACCTGGATGCCCCGTTTGCGGGCTTCCTCCCGGGCCGCCTCCAGCACCTCGTGCGGCGGGCTCACTTTGTAGTTTGTCAGGTTGAGGCTGATCTGGGCGCGTCTGTACTCCTCGATCACCCAGCCGAGGCCTTTGACGAATTTGAAGCGTCCGTCCTTGAAGACCGGCCCCGTCGGGTTGTCCGGGTCGATCGGGATCGTAGCGTAACGCTCCCGCAGATCACCCCCGTGCGCTTCCCCGTAATGGGAAGCCAGGTCGTCGAACGACGCTCCCACATGGTCGCAATTCCCGCACGGATGCGTGCCGTCTCCCGGGAATCGAGCCACCTCGCCCTTGTAGTAGAACGGATCGGTGTTGCCCGTCCGCTTCCAGCGGCCGCGCTCCCGCAGCTCGTAGGCGATCTCGGTCGCGTACCGCCGGTCGGACGTGTTCAGGTTGATGTTGTAGGCGATGAGGAACTCGCGGGCGCCCACCGCCGTCGCACCAGCAGCGGCGTTGAACTGGGCGGGACCGTAATCGGGCTTCCATTCGGGGTCCGTGAGCTTCGCCTCGAGACCCTCGTACTCGCCGGCTCGAACGCTCGACAGGTTGCGCCGCTCCAGACGGCTCGCCGCATGCTCGTACAGGTAGACCGGAATCCCCAGCTCGTCGCCGATCCGCTTACCCACCTGGCGAGCGATCGCCGCGCAGTCGTCCATCGTCACGCCGGAGACGGGAACGAACGGCAGCACATCGGTCGCCCCGAAACGGGGATGCGCTCCCTGGTGCCGCCGCATGTCAATCAGCTCCGAGGCGCGCTTCACGCCCTCGAAAGAGGCGTCCCCGATAGTCTCGGGCGGGCCGACGAAGGTGACCACCGTCCGGTTCGTGTCGGCTCCCGGATCCACATCCAGGAGGGATACGCCGGCCACCCGCGCAATGGCCGATGTGATCTCCTCGATCAGGGC
Organism: Gemmatimonadota bacterium; assembly: GCA_039589875.1. Classification (GTDB taxonomy): domain Bacteria; phylum Gemmatimonadota; class Gemmatimonadetes; order Palauibacterales; family Palauibacteraceae. The sequence continues at coordinate 46,134 of JBDHGL010000010.1, read as the reverse complement.
TTCGTCACGCCCCTCCGAGAAGTTCGGCACACACTCGACGATCCTCTCCATCGATAGCCTTGCGGACAGCAGGGTTGGGGCGGCCCTGGATTCGAACAGAACCGCCGGTCATACTTATGAGTTCGGTTGTCCATGAGTTCGTCAGTGAAGAATCTCGGAGTGGCTCTGATGCGGCAAGCAATCCTGAGAGAATCCGTGAACGGGCAGCTGCTGGTCACGGCCCTGGCGCTCCTGATCGCCGGCTGCTCGGACTCCGACTCCTCGGCGGATTCGAGCATGGAGATGGCAGCCGCGGACTCCGCGACGGTCGCAGCATCCACACCGGCGGAGGAGCAGGATCCGTGGCTGCGCATCCAACGGCTGTCCGAGTTCAAGGGCGACCTGGACGGCATGGCCGAGCGGGGCTTCCTACGTCTCCTGACTGTCTACAGCCCCACCCAGTACTTCGTGGACGGAGCCCGTGAGCGCGGGATGGTCGCCGAGTATGCGCCGGTGCTCGAGAGCTTCCTGAACGAGAGACTCGAGCCCGAAGGAAAGCGGATCTCGGTCGTGATCATCCCGGTTCGCCGGGATCAGCTCCTTCCTTTTCTCGAGGAGGGTTTGGGGGATCTGGCAGCCGCCAACCTCACGATCACGGGAGCACGGCTCGGATTGGTGGATTTCACCACCACTCCGAGCTTTACCGATGTGCAGGAGCTGGTTGTCACGGGCCCGGCCGGACCGGACCTGGCGAGGCGAGAGGATCTGTCAGGCCGGATCGTGTGGGTCCGCGCGTCCAGCAGCTATTACGAGAGCCTCGTGCAGTTGAACGAGGAACTGCGCGCCGCGGGCAAGCCCGAGGTCATCATCAAGGCAGCCGACGAGAATCTAGAGGACGACGACATCCTCGAGATGGTCAACGCCGGTCTGCTGCCCGCCACCGTCATGGACAGCCACAAGCTCGACATGCTCTGGAGTCATGTGTTCACCGACATCGTGATCCACCGGGACATACCACTGCACGAGAAGGGCAGCATAGCCCCGGCCATGCGAAAGGACTCGCCGCTGTTGATGGAGGCGATGAACGAATTCCTCGACCGCTATGAAGTGGGGACAGAGTTCACCAACGTGCTCCTCAACCGCTACATGAAGAGCAACCGCTGGGTAAAAAACGCCAACGCCACGAGCGAGCGACGGAAGTTTGAAGCGCTCGTCGGTCTGTTCGAAAAGTATGCCGCGCAGTACGACTTCGACCACCTGATGCTGATCGCGCAAGGATATCAGGAGTCGACGCTGGATCAATCGACGCGAAGCCACGCCGGCGCCGTGGGCGTCATGCAGGTCCTGCCCTCAACGGCGGCCGGCTCGCCCGTGTTCATCCCGACCGTCGAGGATACCGAGTCCAACATCCACGCGGGCGTCAAGTACATGCGATATATCGTGGACGAGTACTTCGACGATCCCGCGATCGATCCGGTGAACCGGATGCTATTCGCCTTCGCCTCTTACAACGCCGGACCGAACCGGATGGCTCGTCTCCGGAGCCAGGCAGCGGAGTACGGCTTCAACCCGAACGAGTGGTTTCGGGAGGTCGAGTTCGTGGTCCAGCGAAAGGTGGGGATGGAGCCCGTCAACTACGTGAACAACATCTACAAGTACTACATCGCGTACAAGCGAGTCCGCGACCGGATCCAAGAAAACCAGGAAGCGGAGAACCTGCTGCGCGACCAAGCCGCCGAGACGGAGCAGCCCGCTCCGAGCGGGAACTGAGGGTGACCATGAAAGGAAGAGAAGACCGGATGTCCGCCTTCTCCCCGCTCCTTCGAGCACTCTTACTGGGCTGGCTGTTCCTTTCTCACCAAGGATCAGGCCTGTCGGCTCAACCGACCGAACAGGACGGGCAGGACGCCGATACGCTTCCCGACATCGTTGCGGAGGCTATTGGGATCGATACGGTTCAGGCCAACCTGGAGCGGGCACATGCCGGCGTCGGCGAACTGTACGCGATCGTCGATTCCATCGTGGCGATGGACGCGAGAACGCGGAGCCTCACCCGGGATGAGCGTCAGGTCGCACGAGTGATCGCCGACCAGATGATCGAGCAGGTGCAGGATATCGAGGCGGAGCTGGTGGGCCTGATTCCGCAGCTTGAAGCGGCCGGCGCTCCGGTAGACTCGATCAAGGATGCGTTCGAGGCGTTCCTCAGCCGGGTCGCCGGGCTGTACGAAGAGGCTATCGAGCGCCGGTCGGATCGCATCGACGATCTGAGGGATCGACGATCCACGACTCCACCGGATAGCCTCGCGGCGCTCGAGGTACAGGTAGGAGAGCTCAAGGCGTACCTGGACACGCTCCTCGTAGATCAGATGGCGACGCTCGCAAGCGCAGATTCCCTCGGGTTCGACACGACGGAGCACTGGGAGGTCGTCGAGCGCTTTTTGAGGAACTGGGCCGAGAGCCAGGTGGGCCGACTCCAGATCGCCCTTCTGAACCGGGACCGCCTCGACAACCAGATCAAGGATGCTCAGCGTGCCGGAACCGATCCGTCCGAGATCGCCTCACTCAGCACGCAACGACAGGCAGCGGACCAGCGCATTCAGGGGATCACAGGATCGCTGACCTCCACGGCGAATCTCCTCGCTCAGCGAGGCTACCCGACCGCCAACTACCGCCAGATCGTCATCCGGGCCACCGGCGAGGTTACCGCCGACATCCTGGACCCGAAGGTCCTCTTCGGACTGATCAAGGGCATCGGAGACGACATCTGGGAGTGGCTGAAGGACAACGGCCTCAACCTGTTCGTTCGGTTCCTAATCGTGATCGGGATCATCATCCTCTTCCGGATCACGTTTCGCCTCGGCTGGTGGCTGCTGCGCGTCACGGGGCTGGTGAAGTTCTCGAAGCTGATGATGGATCTCGTCGGGAGGATGATCCGGCCCTTCGGCACGATCATCGGGCTTGTCACCGGACTGTGGATCGTGGGGGCGAACCCCACGACGGTCCTGGCCGGATTAGGCGTGGCAGGCGTGATCGTAGGCCTCGCGCTTCAGGATTCCATGAGCAACCTGGCCTCCGGCCTGTTCATCCTGGCCACCCGACCGTTCGACGTGGAGGACGTCGTGGAAGCCGGTGGCGTCGTCGGAACCGTCAAACAGATGGGGCTGGCCAACACGACCATCCTCACGTTCGATCGACGGCGCCTTCACGTGCCCAACCGTCAGATCTGGAGCAACGTGATCGAAAACCGCTCCTCCGAGCCGATCCGGCGAGTCGAGGTCGTGGCCAAGATCAGTTACGCGGAAGATTTGGACCGCGCTCTGGAGGTTCTCGGCGATCTCGTCGAGACGAACGAGATGGTCCTGGAGGATCCCGAGCCAGCCATCTTCGTGAAGAAGCTGGCGGATTCCTGGATCGAGATCGCAGTCTGGCCGTGGACCAAGAGCGAGGATTGGCTTTCCCTACTCAGGGGCCTCCCGCGTCTGATCCGGCTTCGCTTCGAGGAAGAGGGCATCGAGATCCCGTATCCACGCAGAGAGCTGGTCTCGCTCTCCGGGGAGGAGGACGGCGGCCCGCCTCGGACACCGTCCACGACACGCAGCGACCAATCCGGATCAGCTCGGCCAAAGGCCGCTCCCGCCGGCTCCCGGCCCGCCAGCACGACTCCGGCCGAAGATCTACAATCCGATTCGTCCTCCGACGACGGCGGGGATAGCGGCGCCGACGGCGACATCTAGCCTCAGTTCGACTTCATGCTTTCCGGCACCTTGTCCTCGGGAATGAAGAGCGGCTTCTTCGTCGGCCAGTGCTCCATCAACTCGGGATGGTAGCCGTCCGGGTAGTAGGCTCCCGGATCGATCTCCGCGTCCCGGATGAACTGCGCCTGTAGATCTTCCCTCTGATACTTCGGAACCGGCACGACTAACCCACCGAACTGCGCGATCGACGCGTCGGCGTTCGGCGCCCTTACGTTCGGATAGTCGGGAACAACACCGTCCCTCACCCAGATCTGATCCTTCGTCACGTTCACCACGACCATATCGGGCGCACCGAAGTGGAAGGGGCCCCTCCAGTGCTCCCTCACCTCGGCGATAGTCTCCGCGTTGATGTAGGGGTCATACGGCATGTGCGTGGTCATGGCCATGCGGGGCTGCACCTGATTGAAGATGTAGCCGACGGCGTATGACGGAGAGTGATGCGTGTCGATCGTGTACCGACCCACGAAGGGCGGCACGCCCTGGACGCCCGAGCTGATGGCGACGACCTCCGGCTGCGTCTCCGAGATCATCACATCGACGCCCTTGCAGTACTCGATGTCCAACGTGTTGGGTCGGGTGTCACCCGTGAAACAGAAGCTCAGCCCGTTCCAGTCCAGCCGGTAGCCCGACGCCCCGTCCTTGGCGTGGGACGCCGGCCAATGGATGACCTTGACTCCGTTCTTATCGTAGGCCGTGCCCCCGGCGTCCGCGAAGTCGAACTCGTTCACCTCGATCTCCCAACCTGCGGGAAACACGCTGAACGCTTCGCGATGCCAGTGCATCATCTGCTTCATGCCCTCGACCATGTAGGCGACGCCGTCCTTCTCGGTGCGCCCCGAAGGGCCGGTGATTCGCAGGGGCTCGTGCCAGCGGCCCGCCCATGCCCCGAAGGCATAGACCCATGGGAGAGACCCGAAGTGGTCCACGTGCAGGTGGCTGAGGAAGATGTCGTTCAGCTTGTTGATCGGGATCCCGGAGGCCAGATAGTTGGAGACGGCCCCTTCCCCCATGTCGAAGATGAAGGAGTCGCCGTTCCCGAGCTCGATATAGACGGATGTGTTCATCTGGCCGGGCCTGAGCATGGGGGCCGTTCCCATGAAGGTGATCCGCATCTCGTCCGGCTGGACGTCCTCGGTGCCAGGGAACCAGTTGGCTGCACTCTTCAGCCAGGGCTGCGGCTCAATGCCCTCGAAGAGGAGGCCCTCCTTCCACCGACCCATCGGAACCCCGCCGGTGAGGACGCGCTGGATGACCTCGGGATCGGATTCGTATTCCGTCTCCTGCTCTTGCGCCGCGTCCGCGACGATTTCCTTGGAGGCCCCTAACGTCCCAACTCGACCCAACAGGTTCGAGGCCACGAATCCCGTAAGTAGAAGAAGTGCTCCGGCACCAACCACTGCTACTCGTCGCATCTCAGTTCTCCAGAAATCTCGCGCCGCGAAAAGCGATCACTTTTTGAATCGGATGCCGATCCCGTAGATGGGGGGGCGTACAATACGAACACGTATGGAAAGCCGATAGTCTCTGCTTGGGCCGCTACGGGGGTGTTCGGCCGGAACCGTGCAAGCATCAATTGGTATGACTGCTCAGCCCATAATAATATGACTAGTATAGTCACCTAAAGGAGTTGAGTTGCGCATGACGCAAGCGCCGATCTCTGATCTGAAGGCAAGGCTCAGCCGTTACCTGGACATGGTCAGAGCCGGAGAGGACGTCATCGTGACGGACCGAGGCAAACCCATCGCCCGCATCACCCCGATCGACCACCGCCTGCACAAGGAGGGTCGTCTGCAGAGACTCGTGAGGACCGGCGAAGTCCGGCCCCCCGTGCGCGAGGACACGCTCGATCTCGGTCAGCTGAAGAGGCCGGCTGATCCCGAAGGCCGGGCCAGGGCGTTGCTTCTGGAGGAAAGAGCGGAAGGCCGTTGAGGTTCTGGGATTCCTCCGCCCTCGTGTCTCTATGCGTCGCGGAGACCTTCACGGCCCGAGCAGAGGCACACTATCGGGCAGACCCGCAGCTCGGGGTCTGGTGGGCGAGCCCGATCGAGTGCGCCTCCGCGTTCGCACGTATGCGCAGGGAAGGCGCGATCGAACTTGCCGAGGAGGAAGAAGCTCTCGCCGTCGTCTCCATCCTGTCTGATCGCTGGTACGAGGTCCAGCCCACCGAGACCGTCCGGCTGAACGCCGTGCGCCTGCTACGGCTTCACACCCTCTCTACGGGAGATGCGCTGCAGCTGGCAGCGGCGATGACCTGGGCCGGAACGCCCGCGGGAGGTGAGCTCGTGACGTTCGACGCCCGCCTGGCCGACGCCGCCCGCCTGGAGGGGTTCAAGATCCCTTCCTAGCTGCCAGGTTCGGCCGCGATCACCTCATAAGCCAGAAACGCCCAATCGCCTGAGGCCCCAGGGCCGCCTGCTCTCAGCGGGAGAAGGCTCCGAAAGGGTTCTCGACGCAGGGGGGTCGACCGGACGCGACGAGCTGTTTGTACTCCCGCCCGATCAGGACGGCGAGGACGATCCAAACGAGGACGAGCGCAACATTGACCATCGCGAATTGGCTGGTCCCCATGGCGAGGAAAGTGGTGCCGACGAATACGACGCCCGCCGCGAGCATGTCTCCTGCTCGCCAGAAGAACGAATCGATCGCCTGCTTTGCCTTGTACTTCTGCTCCCGTGTGCAGGGGAGGAAGATCATCTGCCGGACGGTGTTCTGTAGCGAGTAGTCGGTAGCGTTCTCGGCCGTCTTGGTCCAGCGGACGATCGACAGCAGCGGATAGAAGGCCAGCAGCAGGTAGCCGCTCAGGGCGATCACCGGGAGAACAAGCAGCGAGACCCGGGCTCCGAAATACTTGATGATCCAGGAGACGAGAAACAGCTGGATGAGCAGCCCGAGGCCGTTCACGACCGCGTGGAACCTCGAATAAAAGGTCCCGATCCACTCATCGAGGTCCCCCGCAGCGCCGGTTGCCACGACGTCCCTAGCTGTATCGGTGACCACGGAACTGAGAATGTACTCTCCGTTCGTGTTCACCCAATTGAGCAACATGATGAGCAGCGCGATGAAGAGCAGATAGCGGCATTTGAAGACCAGCTTGAAGGGTCCTTCGCCCTTCCCCGCGAACTGCCAGGTCTGAGTGAGATCCGGTGCCGGGCCCGCGTCCAGCTCCTCCTTTTCCTCCTCCCGCGCTTCCCTCTCGGCCTCAGCCGCCTCGTACTCCTCGATCGCCTGTCGGATGTCGGCGATGCTGATTTGGCTGGTCGCCGCCGGCTGCGTCGCCGTGGTGAGCACATCCGGCATGCCCGCCTCCTTCCGGCGACGTTCGCGGGCATCCACCAGGTTCGTGACCAGAAGGCTGAGGAGCAGAATGCCCGCCGCCACCAGGAGGGGCATCAACACTCCGAACGCCGAGATCAAACCGCCGGAGAACCAGGCTCCGACCACGGCTCCGAAGCTCCCCCCAAACGCCACGATGGGGAAAAGTCGCTCCCCCTCCTCGCTTGTGTAGAGATCGTTCGCGAACGACCAGATCTGAGCGATGACCATGACGCTGAAGATCGAGATCCACAGGAAGAACGCGAGCGCCAAGACGAGCGAGGAACCGGCAATCTGGCCGATCAGGTAGAAGCCTAACATGCACGTCGCGAAAAAGAGGGTGACGACGTTGATCAGCCTCCTCCTCGGAAGGCGCCCGGCCAACACGCCATAGATCGGCACGATCCCGAGAAGTAGAAAGGCCACGCCGGCCGATGTGTAGGCCTTAATCTCGGCGCCCCCCACGCGGCCCAGGATCAGCGCCTCCCTGATGGGCTTGATGAGGGAGTAGGCCGCCAGGATGAGGAAGACGTTGAGCGCGAGGAGCAGCACGGTACCGCTCTCGCCGGCCTTCACGTCGGTGAAGAGCCGAAGCAGGCGGTCCATGACGCCGGTTCGGCGGCTATTCGACATCCGCCCTCCGCGCGAGGCCACTCGACCGATGGAGCCGTAGCGTATTCATCCGCTCAGTATATCATCAATGATGGCCAGATGATGGTCGTTGTGGATTTCGACGAAGCGCAGTGCGCGATCCCGGTCGAGGACACCCAACGCAAAGTGTTGAAACCAGGCGCTTTCCCTCGCCTCTGGCACCTGGTCCAAAAGGGTCTCGCTCACCGTCAGCATCCCCTCTAAAACCTTCGTAGCTACATCGGGGTCCGGAATCGTGTCATGGGGCGCCTGCGCCCCGCCGCGCGGGATCTTGCCGGTCTTCAGAACGAGCCAGCCAACCGCGGTCGGTTTGCCCGGAGGCGGCGCGTCGCAGCCGAGAAGCTCTCTCGCGATTCCCGCCATGGCGAGCGCACAATGCTGCACGTGCATCCCGACGGACCATCCCGACACACCGGCATCCTCGACTTCCGTGCTTGCCAGCAGCCCACGGAGCTCGGCCATCTGAAGCGTGAGCCGGCTCACGGCCCGGCCGTCCTCTCGGCGCGGGTTAGTCTGACGCAGCCCGGCTCGCTCTTACTGGACACGCTGCTCATCCAAGATCTCGATCGACCGGATCTTCCATGTGCCATCGACCGGTAGAAGCTCGATTGTCGCGTGATACCGGTTCTGCCGAAAGTGGCGGTGTCCGAAGTGGCTCACCGTCCCACCCACGTTCCAAGTAGCATCCGCTGAGAAACCGCGCTCGTCCCGGGGCGAGACCTCGGCAACCTCCAAGATCTCGACCGCCTCGACTCGCGCCCTCGCCCCTCCTCGTTCCTCCATCTCCAACGCACGGCGGTGCTCGAGATACACATCGGTCAGGGTCTCGCCCGTCACGCTCACGGCCAGGCGATCGTACGCCGCCGATTCATCTCGCAGCTCGAACGCCCGGTACACGTTCGGAAGCACACTGGCGAGGATTCGGCGCACCTGCCCGGCTGAGGGAGTCGAGCCGAGCGACGCAGGCAGCGCAACGGCAACATTGGCCATCGGCCCCACGATCAAAGCGAGACCCAGAGTCACTCGCGCAACGGCGAATGATCTGACTCGCCGTTGGCCGTCTCTGAAGCCAATTACCGCGAAAGCGGCGGCAGCCAGAAGAAGCGGCAGGGCAAGCAGGGGCATCGGAAAGCGAGCGGGCTCGACAGCCACTGCTGTCACAGCTGCAACCGGATCGGCCGTCAGCTCGTTCGTCCACTCCAGACTCGGCGTTTCCGGAGCGAGCGTCAGGGTGCGCGAGAATTCGGGATCTGTCGCCGTCACCGGGATCGCAGAGACGGATTCCGAAAAGCTTTTCCAGGTCAGAGCCGCAGCATCCGGCATCGACGGCGTCAGATAGGCGACGGTTACCCCGACGAGGGCTTCCTCCACGGCCTCTTCCACGGGCGTCGGCCTCGGCAGCGCTCCACGAGGTCCGACCGTCATGAAGTCCACGCGATCCAGCAGTGGCGTCGCCGCGCTTCCGTCCACATGTACCTCGCTGGCCTCCAGCACGAGCTCGGCGAGCTGCTGCCCGATCTCAGCCTGCCGCTCGATCGGCAGCACCCAGGTCTCGGCCGTATCCAAGCCGACGTCCGAAGCGAGTTGGCCGACGCGAAGAAGCACTTCGTGACGAATCTCGTAGGGCCCGATCGTCAGGAAGCTCTCGACAGGCATGCCCGAGCTCTCCGGTGCCACGCGCCGGGAACCGGGGAGGGTGTTCGTCAAAGGTCCTGCCCCCGGCAACTGTGGAGAAACAGCTGATTCCGTTTCTTCCGCTCCTCCGGGACGAAACGCCAGCGTCAAGGCCAGCGCCACCGCGATTCCGCCGACCGCGTAGGCCAGGCCCTTGTCCCACGTCCTGGGCCGATATCGGGCGGCTAAGGCCAGGAGGCCGCTCACGCCCGCCGCGAGCACGAGCAACGCCGCGTCCATGCCCAGCACGACAGCCATCGTGTAGAGCCATAGCGCCGGGCCGGCCCCGTCGGCCGAAGCGAGACCGACCAGGCCCAAGCCGTGAAACAGGCCGGCGACGGCCGCCACTGCCGCGAGGTCACGCCGATCTTCGGGCGTCTGCAGCGCCTGGCCCGCCAGAAACGCGACGGCAATCGCCACGGAAACTTCGGCCGCCGTCTGATCCGGCCTGAAGCCCAACGCCAGGGCGCCACCTACGGCCGCAAGCTGGCCGATGGCGAACGCGCCGATCAGGCGGGCGGAAGCCCGAGCGCCAAACAGTACGAGCGCCACAGCGAACACGAGGTGGACCCAGTTGCCGAACACGTGTCGGGCACCACCAAGCACCCCGCTCTGAGCTCCTCGCAAAAAGACCAACGAACCGGAGGACATATCGGGCACCAGCCAGCCGTCTTCCGTCGGAGCCAACGCGTGCACGAGCCGTTCGCCCGATAGGAGCTCGACGCGGATCAGCACGGCCATCGAGGGATTGAACAGCGGATAGCCCACGGCAAGCTTCCGGCCGGCCAGACCTCTCTCGCAGCGGAAAGACCGCCGGTTCAGCCAGCCTCCCGCTTGGGCAACGACGCTGATCTGCCCCTCAGCCCGGCACGCTTCCGGAACCAGGAGAACCGGCATCGCTTCGAGTGGAATCGTCCGAGAGACGCGCCACTGGGCCGTGAAGAGGCCGGGCTCGCGCTCCGTGATCTGCACCTGGATCGGCTGACCTTCGTGGGCCAAGCCCGGCGAGGCTCCGGCGAAGCAAGCGGCGGCAAGCCCGACGACAACCGTCGCGGCGGCGGAGGCGCGGAGGACGATCCGAGCCCCGCTCACTGGCCGGAGCCCGGCGAATCGACGTCGAGCGCGGAGCTTCGAATGGATTCCTGGTCGATCTCGACCTCGTACCGCTCGAGCAGGCTAGCGAAGACTTGATCGCGAGCCCGCTCACGTACCTCCCGCTCATAATCGGTAAGCAGGTAGCCCATCACCTCATCGAGCGCCGGCATCCGTCCTTGCTCGACATCGGTCACCAGGACGAGGTGCAGTCCATAACCGGAAGGCACGGGTCCCTGCCACTCCCCGACCTCGAGCTCGAACAAGCGATCCGCGAAGCCGGAACCGAATAGGCGAGAGACCTCGCCAGGTGCCAGCAGCTGGAACTCATGGGCCAGCATGAAGGCGTCGCCGAGCTCGGCCGGCCGCGTTGCCGAGGTCGGAGGAGGCCTGAGCCTGGCAAGGATCTTCTCTGCGTCACCAAGCGCGGCCTCACCCCGCCGGTCGAGGTTGATGTAAACGTGCTGGAAAGAGCGGCGTTCGGGAAATCGATATCGGTCGGGATTCTCTGCCAGATAGGTCTGCAACTCGGCGTCCGTGGGCTGGACCTGTGAAGCCAGATCCTCCGTCAGGAGCTCGAGCTTCTGCACGAGCCGTCGCTTGACGATCTCGTCGTCTCGCCCCAAGCCTAGCGCCAGCGCTTCACGGTAGAGCACCTCCTGGCGCACGTAGTCGTCAACCAGGCCCTGAAGCTCTCGCTCGGTCGGAGCCCGGTTCCACTGGCGAGCCCACCTGGCACTCAAGAACTGAATCTCGGCAGCCGTGACCTGGATGCTTCGGTCCGTCGCGCCTGAATCCCGGACAGTCAGGAGCGCCTGAAGGCTGAAGAGAAGGAGCCCGATCGCAAGGAACGCGGCGACCGGCGACCGCAGCCGGGATCGAACGTCTCTCCGGTTCAAGCGCGCCGCCTCACGACCTGGTGCCGTAGGATCGAACGAGGTTCTTCCCGTCGGCCTTGGCCCGGTAGAGAGCTTCATCCGCCGCGGCGATAAGTGAGGTGAGGTCGGTCCCATCCTCCGGGAAGGCAGTAACACCGATGCTGATCGTCGGCTTTAGTGGGATGCCGTCCTTCTCCAAACCCGCTTCCTGGAACCCGAACCGGATCTCTTCTGCGATCCGAGCGCCCGCATCCCGATCGACATCAGGTAGAAAGGCGGTGAACTCATCTCCACCGAAACGGCAGGCACGACCCCGGCCCTCCAGGATCCGCGCGATCAGCCGACCGGCCTGCTGAATCGAGTAGGCACCGAAGAGATGGCCGTGCGTGTCGTTGATCCCCTTGATCCCGTCCAGGTCCATCATGAGCACGGCCACCGAGCGATCCTGTCGCGCCGCGTCGGTCAGCGCGAACTCCAGCGCGTGGTCGAAGCTGCGCTTCGACTGGAGACCGGTGAGCGGATCCGTTCGAAGGAGATGCCCTACCTGTCCCGCGAACTCTAGATCGAGGTCGTCCGCCAGAATGAACCGAAGCACCGTCTCGCCCACAAAGACCTTGTCGCCGTCGCGCAGGGTGAGCGAGCCTTCCACTCCTTGGCCAGCCACTCGCGTGCCGTTGGTCGACCCGAGATCCTTGATGACGTAGCTCCCGTCCTCCTGGCAGCAGATCTCGCAGTGCCGCCGCGAAGCCTGGAAATCGCCGATCGTCAGGCTGCAATCGGACGCCCGACCTATGACGGTGCGAGACTCAAGCACGAGATGCTTGCCGAGATCGGCTCCCTTTCCCTGGATCACGGTCAGGGATCCGGTCCGGGTCTCGGCGTGCGACCCAAGCGCCTCTTCCAGACCCGGTACCGGGCCAAGCTGGGTGCGGTCGAGATCTTTGCTGTCCATAGACTCCAGGTGGAAATCCAGTCGATGCGCGCACAAGGTAATAGGGCGCCGGCGATATCGAAGCCGGCCTGGCCCCAGGGGGCCGGTGGACCGGGCCCGTATCACGGCTGGAGCTTCGGCTATAAGATCAGCCCATGGCCGAAGGAATTCCCCCGGAGATCGCCGAAGACCTCTACGAATACCCGCTGAAACGGCGGTCCTTCGCCTATGTCTTCTGGGCCCTCCTCGGCATCGTCGGGGGGCACCGCCTATATCTGAACCGGATCTGGACCGGCATCGCCATGCTCCTGACCCTCGGAGGCGTGCTGATCTGGTGGATCGTCGACTTTTTCCTGATCCCTCGAATGGTCTTTCATCACAATACGGCGCAAGGCCAGCGGCGAGACCTTGGGCTGCCACCCGTCGCTCTCGACTTCTTGCCCACATCCGACGGGTCCGAGCTGGCTCGTCCGCCCCCGTGGTACAAGCCGCGGTCCCGACAGGGTCTGCGCGGGGTTCGAAAGCTGTTGACCGACGCGTTCGTCCTGGTCGTGGCGGGATCGGCTCTCGGCGTCTTGAGCCGGCTGTCCGGTAACATCGAGGCGGTGGCCGCCGTCGTGGCCCTGGTCGTCGTCCTCAACTTCGGGAAACAGATGGCTCCACTGCATCACGTCCCGCTCATCGGGGATCTCGTGCGGTGGAGCTACCGGCTCCGGCTCTTCTATCACCACGTAAAGCCCGGCAACGCGCTCGCGCGCCTCTTCCGCCCGGCCATCGGCATCTTCTACGCGCCGTTCCGCAAGAAAAGCAGGGCCGAGGTGGGCCTCTACCTGAGGCTGGGTGGGGCTTTCGTCGTCCTGTTCCTCCTGGAGGACCTGGCCACCGAGGTCGTGCAGCCGTTCGTGACGCAGGCGAGCCTTGCAGGTCTGACGGGCGTGTGGTGGATCAAGGACGTCGTGCTGACGCTGGTATACATCTTCGCGTTCACGGCACCGATCGGCGCAACGCTGATGATCTACCTGCTCACCCGGAGCTCGCGCTTCGCGCTCCTCGTCCTGAGCGGCGTGACGCTGGGAGCGGTCGGCCTCGGGCTGTTGGGCTAGAGCTACTCTCCGAAGCCGAGCGGTCCCGGCAGGCCCGCATAGCCGGTTGCGGCCGACCTGCCTTCCTCGAGCAGAGTGAAGATGCGGGTCGTGCCGACTCCTTTGATCTCTTCCTCGCCGCGGTCCTCGAATCGGAAGTCTGACTCGATGAGGCGATGCATCTCGTCCGACACGGTGATCTCCATCGGCTCCGACAGGGCCTCGAGCCGCGCCGCGAGGTTCACGGCGGGCCCGAAGATGTCGTAGACGTACTTCTGGATGCCGACGATCGACCCGATGACCGGCCCCGTCGTGATTCCGACCCGGCAGGTCCACTGCGCGGAATGGGACTTGTTCCGGCGCTCCAGGTAGCGCACCAGAAGTAGCGCGACTTTCGCGATGTTGTGCGCATGGTCCGTCGTGGGCTCGGGAACTCCCGACACCGCCATGTAGGCATCTCCGATCGTCTTGATTCGCTCGCAGCCGAACTGCTCTACGATCCGGTCGAACGACGTGAAGATGTCGTTGAGCTCAGCGATCAGCTCAGCGGGATCCCGCGACGCGGCCATCTCGGTGAAACCGATAAAATCGAGCATCAGGATCGAGGCGGCCTCGAACCGCTGCGGTGTCGTGACGCCGAAGGATTGGATCTCCTCGTAGACCTTCTTGGGCATGATGTTCAGGAGCAGCTTCTCCGCCCGCTCCTTTTCACGCTGCAGCGTGCGGTTCTGCTTCTCGACCATCTTCGAGTACGACTCGATCATGTACTCGAGCTCTTTCAGCTTCGAGACGTTCTGGCACTCCAGGATTAGAAAGCTCCCCCGCTCGCCTGCGTAGCGGCTGATCTGAAGGGAGAGAGAGACGTCACGCCTCCCCAGCTTGACCGTGGTCTCACGGCTGTAGGACCGGCCCCGGTCGAGGCGGCTGGTGAGACGATCCGGATCGATCCCGTCGATCACGTCCACCAGGATCGAGGTCTCGCTCTCGACGTCGGGGAACCACTCCGCGAAGCGTTTGTTGTGAAACAGGATGCTTAGGCTATCCGGATCGATGATCGCGAGTCCGACTCCAACCGACTCGAGAAGCAGCTCGTTGAACCGCTCGATGTTCATGGATCGAACCGCTCGACGCTCACGAAGCCTGGTCGCCCTGGGGAGTCATTCCGGAAACGGTCACGATGACGGGCCGCTTGGAGTTCATGTCGTCCATGAGTTGTTCGATGTCTTCGGGCTCCAACTCGAAGTCCTCCAGCGTCTCCTCGAACAGCTCCATCACCTCGTCGAAAGCGGCATCGTCGATGGCGAGCCGTGCGTGCAGCTGCTCCAGCATCGCATCGGTGTAGGTGGCCGGGCCGCCCATGAGCTGGGAGATGAACTTCGTCTGGTGGTCGATGAGCCGACGCATGTCCACGTCGTCGAAGAACGGGCCGGCGATGTCCGAGTCGAGCACCTTGTCGTACAACGCCATGACGAGCTTGCTCAGCGTGGCAAAGCCGCCGTAACGCTCGAACATTGTCTGGGCCATGCCTCAAAGCTCCCGGTTGCGCGGTCGTTCTCGGCTCGTGCGAGCCGAATGGTGAAACGGGGGACGGAGAGACCTAAGCCATCGCCCTCGGAACGCACAAGATGCGGCAACGCATACAGAATGCCAATATAGGAACCGGACCTGATCCAGCCGCTTCGGGTCGACTGATCGAACCTGCGGAAGGCGCCCCATGAACGCTCCTCTCGAGCACCGCACGCCCCTCCTCGTGCCGCCGTTGCACAGATTCGAGCTCGGCGAAGTCACCTACCTCCTCGACGCCGAGGCGCCCAACTGGGTGGCCGTCGACTCGCGCGGGGGCAGGCTCGTCGAGTGGATCGAGAACGCAGAGAGGCCTGCCGCTTTCGGCGACCTGGTGGCTCGCTATGCGCAGACGTATCAGCTCGAGGCCGGCACAGCCTGGCTGCACGTGCACGACTTCCTTCGGGCGCTCATGGGGTCCGGGCTCGCTGCCGCCACGCCGTTCGACCGCCCGGCCTACCCGGGCCGCGCCGCTCTGACAGCGCCCGACGGTTTGCGGGAGCTCTGGATGCAGATCAACAACGCGTGCAATCTGGAGTGCACGCATTGCCTCGTATCCTCGGGTCCGGGCAAGGCTCCGGGCCTCCCGCCCGACCGGCTCGAGACCCTCGTCGATCGCGCTGCCGCTCTCGGGCTCGAGCGCCTCTACGTCACGGGTGGAGAGCCTCTTCTTCGGAAGGACCTGTTCCACCTACTCAACCGGGCTACGAGCGAGCACGGGCTCGAGGCGATTGTTTTGACGAACGGAACGATCATCAAGGGGGCGATCCGGGAGGGGCTCCGCTCGCTGGACCGCGAGCGGGTCCGCTTCCAGATCTCCGTGGACGGCGCTACGCCGGGCACCAACGATCCAATCAGGGGAAAAGGGACGTTCGAGGCTGCCCTGGCGGGAGCGCGTACGCTGGCCGATCTGGGATTCGACATTTCCCTTTCGACCGTGACGACGGAAGAGAACCTGGCCGAGCTGCACCAGCTGCCCGTTCTCGCCCGCTCCGTCGGGGCCAAGAGCCAGCATCTCATGTGGTCTCACCGAAAAGGCCGCGCCGCGGTGGCGGGCAACGGCTTCTTCCCGCACATCGGCCTGCTGCTCGAATCGGTCATGCGAACCGTCGAGGCGGCCGAGACGGAGGGGATCGCCCTGGACAACGTCGAATCGGTGAAGCGCAGGGTAAACGGCGTCCCGGGCCTGAAATACGATCTGGGAAACGGGGGCTGGGACTCGCTCTGCGTCTACGTGAACGGCAGCGTCTTCCCCACGGCGGCTTTGGTGGGCGAGCCGAAGCTCCTGTGCGGAGACATCTCGACACACGACCTCGGTTCGATCCTCGAAGACTCACCTGTCGTCAGGCGTCTGAGAGAGACGAGCCTCGCTCAAAAGCCCTCGCTACAGGACGATCCTTTCCGCTTTCTAACCGGCGGTGGGGACTGGGAGCACGCCTGGTGGGCCACCGGCGACGCGCTCGGCGTGGACCCTTACTACCCGATCGCCACGGCGCTCGTGCGTCACGTCATGACGACGCTGGGTGAGGAGAAACTCGCCAGGAGAAACGACCGTTCCGGTTATGACGCACCTCTCCTGTTTCACGCCATGGGCGAAGGCGCAATCGCCTGCGGGACAGCCGACGGCGCGGCCGCCGAGCAACCCGTTTTGACGCTGCACTCGAACTGCGTGCTCTCCTTCGACGTCGACAGGCCGAGGGCCAAGGTCAGGGAGTTCTACGGCGAGGCGGCGGAAGAGCCGAACGCCGATCTTTGCTGCCCCACGCGATATGACGACACGGCCACCGACCATATCCCCAAGGACGTCCTCGACCGCTTTTACGGCTGTGCTTCGCCGATGGCCGAGGCCGGCATCCAGCCCGGCGATGTCGTCGTCGACCTGGGCAGCGGCGCTGGAATCGACGTCTTCATCGCGGCACGGCTCGTCGGGCCCGAGGGGACGGCGATCGGGATCGACATGACGGAGGGGATGCTCAGAATCGCGGCGGAGAACCGGCCGCGCGTCGCCGAGGCGCTCGGTTACGATGTGGTGGATTTCCGGAAGGGCTTTCTGGAGGAGATCCCGGTCGAAGCCGGAGCTGCGGACCTGGTTACCTCGAACTGCGTGATCAACCTGTCTCCGGACAAACCACGGGTTTTCGAGGAGATGTGGCGTATCCTGAAGGACCACGGCCGGATCGTCATCTCCGACATCGTCAGCGAGCGCGAGGTGCCTCCTCATCTCAAGGTGAATCCGCGGCTCTGGGGAGAGTGCCTCGTCGGCGCCCTGACCCAGGAGGAGTTCCTCTCGCGTCTCGAGAGAGCCGGCTTCTACGGGCTGACCGTGCTGAGCCGGACATTCTGGAAGGAGATCGAAGGCTACCCGTTCTTCTCGCTCACCGTGGAGGGACACAAGTTCGAGAAACGGGCCGGCTGCCAGTTCTCCGGGCATCGAGCGGTCTATCTCGGTCCCGGAAAGGCCTTCGTGGACGAGGAGGGGCACCTCTTTCCCCGCAACGAGCCGTACGAGGTCTGCACGGATACGGTAGCCAAACTCTCCCGGCAGCCCTATCGAGATTCGTTCGCGATCCTCGAGCCCGGCGACGACTCGGGCAGTTACACGTGTTGCTCACCCGACCGGGAGTGCTGCTGACGGCTGAGCGCTGCGGGCTCAGCCGCCGTCGCTGTTAGCCGCCTCCGTCGCCGCCGGCGGTCTCCGTCACCTTCGTGCGCACCGGCGGGGCCGGCCGTGGTGGGAAGCGCCTCGGATCGCGCTCCATCATCTCCGTGATCTCCTCGATCGCTCGATCCAGCTGGAGATCGCGTCCCTCTATCACCGACTTCGGCGTGTTCTCTACGACGATGTCCGGCTCCACACCGTGACCCTCGATGATCCACGATCCATCCAGATCGTTCGTGCCGAACTGCGGCACGAATACGCTCCCTCCGTCGATCAGCGGACCGTGCCCCGTGATGCCGATCACCCCTCCCCATGAGCGCTTTCCGATCAGCGGACCGAGTCCCGCCTTCTTGAACATCGCCGGGAAGATGTCGCCATCCGACGCCGAGGTCTCGTTGAGGACCGTCACCAGGTGACCGTAGAAGACGCTGGATGGATAGGTGCCGGGCCACTCGTACGTGCGGGCGAACCGCACGCGTAGGAGCTGACGGCGCAGGCGCTCAATGAGCATCTGCGAGACGTTTCCACCCCCGTTCCCACGAACATCGATGATTAGGCCTTCCTTCCGGATCTGGCCGTAATACCACTTGATGAACTCCCGGATGCCATTGGAGCCCATGTCGGGGATGTGTAGGTAACCGACGCGCCCGCCGGTGCTCTCCTCCACATACCGGCGATTATGATCCACCCAGGTGAGGTACTTAAGCGGGATTTCCGAGTCGATAGGGTTGAACGTCACCTCGTGTGCCCCCTCAGAGGTCGGCCGGTCGCTGATCGTTAGCCCGACCGGACGATCCGCCTTGTGGACCAGCAGCCGGTACGGGTTGTCAGGCCAGGTGAGCTCCTCGCCGTCGATAGCGAGCAGGTAGTCCCCGACCTGTACGGTCACGCCGATCTCCGTCAGTGGCGACCGATAGCGCTCCTCCTCGTTTTGTCCGTCGAAGATTCTCGAGATCCGGTAGCGGCCCGATCCCTCGTCCAGCTCGAAGCGGGCTCCAGGTAAGGCCACCTTCGGCCTTTCCGGCTTCTCGAAGTCGCCACCCGCAATGTAGGCGTGCGAGACACTCAACTCGGCGATCATCTCGCCGATCAGGTAGTTGAGGTCAGAGCGATGCGCGACGTGGGGCAGCAGGGCACGATACTGCTCGCCAAGCGCCTCCCAATCGTAGCCGTGCAGGTTCTCCACATAGAACCAGTCGCGAAACCGACGCCAGACCTCATCGAAGATCTGAGCCCACTCCTCCGCCGGCACACGGTCGACCATCAGGCCGTTCGTGCCGACCGTCCACGGTCCGCTCTCCTCGCTCTTCGGCCTCGGCTTGAGTCGCACATCGTAAAGGGTGAACTCGTCGCCGCTCCGCACCAGCGCCTTCTTTCCATCGGCCGACAGCACGTAGCCATCCGCCTTCTCCGCGAGAGTGGCCTCCTTCCGGTCTTCGATGGAGAAGATCTTGAGCTCGGGATCGAGATCCGCCTCGCGGCCGTAGTAGAACGGCGAGGTGCGCCGGTAGAGGAGGTGGCCTTTCACGGCACTGAGGCCCGTGTAGTTGTCGTATTCCACGGGTACTCGAGCCACTCGCCGGGCGAGGCCGTCGAAGTCGATTCTGATCGGCTCGGTTGAAGTCGCTCCGGCCGACGAGTCGTCCGCCTCCTCCCCACCCTCCTCGTCTCCGGCAGCAGCCGTCGCGTCCGTCTCGACCTCATCGCTCTCGGGCGGGAACGGGTTGGGAACGTCCTCGCGCAGAGCCAGGGCATAGATGCCGCTCTCCCGATCCACCACGTAGTTCCATTCGAACGAGCCGATCTGCGGCGCGAACGACCGGTCGGCGATGTAGTACAGGTACTTTCCCTCCGGATCCCACGCCGGCCCGAACTCGTTGAACATCTCATCCGTGATCCGGTGCAGCCGGTCGTCCGGCAGGCTGTATATGTAGATTGAGGAGAAATCGTTCGGATCGTCGAGGCTGAAGGCGAGGTACCGGCTGTCGGGAGACCAGGTGTAATCGGAAACCTGTCCTTGGCGGTCGTCAGCGGCCTGGCGAAGCTGGCCAGTCTGGACTCCCACGATGTGAATCCTGCCCTCTTTGTCGCTGAAGGCGATGTGGTCGCCGTCCGGTGAATATCTCGGAGCGAAGGTCATGCCGACCGCGTGATCGGTCAGCTGACGCGGCTCGCCGGAACCGTCCTGGCTCGCGACGTACAGCTGCTCCTCGCCCGTCCGATCGCTGATGAAGGCGATTTGGGTGCCGTCGGGAGACCACTGAGCGTGCTTGTCGTGGGCAGCCGACGTGTTGGTGAGGTTGCGGGTCGGTCCCTTCTTGACCGGAGCCGTAAACACATCGCCGCGCGCAACGAAGAGCGCCCGCTCTCCCTTCGGGCTGAGGGCAAATCCTTCGACGTCCCCCGCGGCACTCACGCGTGAGGGGCGCATGGCCACGCCGTCGTTGGGAACGGTGATGGAGATCGGCGTCACACTCTCGTCGAGCGTGTCGTAGATCGCCAGCTCGCCGTTCAGCTCGTAAACGATCCGCCGGTCGTCGGCGCTCGGCCACCGCACATCCCAGGTCGTGCTGAAGGAGACTTGCCGTGTTTGGCCGCTCGCGAGGTCGTAGGCGTAGAGGTTGTTGGTGCCGTCGCGGTCGGAAGTGTAGTAGATCCGCTCGCCCACCCACATCGGATCCCGATCGGCGCGCGGATCAAACGTGATCTGCGCGGCTTCCAGGCTCTCCAGATCGAAGATGTAGAGATCCTGCGCCCAGCCGCCCTGGTAGCGCTTCCACGTTCGGAAGTCGCGGAAGAGGGGCGAGTAGACGATCTCGGATTCATCCGGCGACAGGGCGCCGGCACCGGACACGGGCATCGGGAGGGGCTCGGGCAGTCCTCCTTCGGTGGACAGCGTGTAGAGCCGGCTGTCCGTGAGGTCCCATCCGTCTCGCAGCGAGCGGTACAGAACGCTGCCGTCCCGTGTCCAACCGTACACCTGGTTGTCGAAACCCCAGCGATCGGCCAGCGGACCGCGAGCCGGATAGTAGGTGAGCTGCTTGGGAACACCGCCCCGGCTCGGAATCACATAGACCTGCTCGTCGCCATCGTACTGGCCGGTGAATGCGATCCATTCGCCATCGAGCGAGAACTTCGCGAAGAACTCGCGCCCGGGATGCGATGTGAGCCGGACAGCCGTGCCTCCGGTGGTCGGCGCCACCCATAGATCGCCCGCGTACGAAAACACGACGAGATCTCCGTGAATGTCCGGGTACCGCAGGAGCTTGGTCTGGGCGTCGGCAGCCTGCGGCGTGGTCAGCCACATGATCGCGAGCAAGGCGGTGATCCGTGCGAGACGCTGCGCCGCTCCATGGTCTCGTATTCTCATCGTATAAGGCTCCGGTGTAAGGTCTCTACCCGAGATCGGATTAGGAAATGGTCACTTCGGTTTACCTGTCTGTGTCCGAGCGCTACCGATCAAGGATACCGGGAGTATAGGACGGAGCCCGCCAGAGAGCCGTCGGGCATTTCTGGACGCTCGCCGTCCGACTTCTCTCCACAACTCGAGCGGGTCGTCAGGGGCGATTCAGGCGGGCGAGGGCACCCGGCGCGTCCAGGCGAGCGAGAACGCTCGGGGTCGTGTAGCTAGTGCCGGTAATCCAGCGGCGGCGGCCGCTCACCGACTAGCGAGGTGTACTCGAAGTTCGGCCCGCGTCTTCCCTCGAATTCCTTCCTAGCCAAATCGACTAGCGAGGGATCCTCGAAGATGTCGATCGCGCTCAGCGCCAGCGTCTTCGCGGCGACGATCATTCCCTTGGTGCCGATCGACATGCCGCCGGCCGCCACGGCCTGCCAGCTGTGCGCCGGCGTGCCCGGTACCCAGGTCGCCGTCGTGATCCCGGCCGTCGGCACCACCCAGCTCACGTCACCGACGTCCGTCGAGTGCCGGTCGGCTTTCTCCTCGTACGGCTCCACCGAGGCTGCCGTCTCGAGCGGTCTGACGTCGGTTCCCAGAGTCTCCTGGATCTCGAGCGCGAACGCCGATTCATCGGCTGAATACTCCAGTCCGCCGACCCGGCGGAGGTTGACGTCGAGAAGATGACCGAGCGCCGTGTTCGGAAGCAGGCTGTAGGCACCGTGAATCAGCTCGTACTCCAGCTCCGTGCCGGTTCCGAGCCCAGCGCCCTCCGCGGCGCGGACCACGCGATCGAAGATCCCTTGAAGGACCTGCGGATCCGGATTGCGCACGTAATAGAACACTTCCGCGAAATCCGGAACGACGTTCGGCGCCAGGCCACCGCGCGTGATTACGTAGTGAATGCGGGTCTCCTGCGGAACGTGCTCCCGCATGAGGTTGACCATGTGATTCAGCGCCTCGACGCCGTCGAGGGCGGAGCGTCCGCTCTCGGGAGCACCCGCCGCGTGCGTCGAGATGCCCCGGAAGCGGAACTTCACCGATCGAACGGCCAGGCTCGTCACTTGGCCGGCGTCGTTTCGATCGCCCGGATGCCAGTGGAGCGCGACGTCGACGTCGTCGAACAGGCCTTCACGAACCATGTACACCTTGCCCGCGCCGCCCTCCTCCGCCGGCGTTCCGTAGACACGAATCGTCCCCGTGCTTCCCGTCGACTCCAGCCAGCCCTTCACGGCGATCGCCGCTGCCGTCGATGCGGTTCCGAACAGATGGTGGCCGCAGGCATGCCCACTGCCGGCCTCCACGAGGGGCTTTCGCTCCGTCACGGCGGCTTGCGAGAGCCCGGGCAAAGCATCGAACTCCGCCAGGATGGCTATCGTCGGCGAGCCGCTGCCGTACGTAGCGAGAAACGCTGTGGGCATTTCAGCGATGCCGCCTTCAATCTCGAAGCCCGCGTCCCGAAGAGTGCTTTGCAGTAGGGCCGAGCTGCGTTCTTCCTGGTAGCCGACTTCGGCCCAACCCCAGATTTGAAGGGCCACCTCGGAGTATTGGGCCGCCTGCGCATCCAGTTCGGCCATGACGCGCTCTCGCGAGGTCTGACCTGTCCCGGCTGCGGGAAGCGCGAGTATCGCAAAAGTCAGGACGATCAGTCGTCTCATCCCAGTTTCGCTCCCGGCTCGGTGCCAACTGCATCATCCTCGTCGAAGTAGTCCAGCTTGTGCAGCGGCATGACGACGCTCGAGAGCACGTTCAAGATGTGCCCGTTGATCCGCTTGTAGTGCCGGGTCCCGAGGACGAGAGCGGCCGCGGTCGCGGCGTCATAGGAGCTCTGCGCGATACTCTCGACGAGCCCGTCGCAGCGCCGCGCCACATCCTGCCCGTACTGCAGGAAGCTGAGAGCGCTCTCCCGCTTGGCCTTGGCGAACACCTCCGGGGTCGCGGCGAAGGACTCCTCGACGGCCGATCGAATCTCGCGTAGCTCCGCTACTCGCTCGTCATCCGGGAGCTCCCCGGTAAAGAAATCTCGGACCTCGCCCAGATTCTTGGCGTAGTCCCCGATCCGCTCCACGTCCTTGACCAGGCTCATCAGCGCCAGGCCATAGGGCACGCTCTTCGTGTTCTCCGGAAAGGAGAGGTGGGCCACTACAGCCTTTCGGATCTTGCGCTCCAGCTGATTCACTTTGACATCCTGCTTGTATACGAAGCTCCGGTCCTCGGGCGTCACCGCGTCTCCGAAAAAGATGTCACCGGCCCGAACCGTGATGTCGTATGTCCTCTGAAGCATCTCGGCGAAATCCTCTCCCATCGCATGGAGAGGCCTGCCGTCCCTGAACACGCTCAGAAGCTCTCGAAACATTTAGACCTCCTAATGACCTAACCGACTAGCTGATCGATGATCGCGAAGACGGCCGGCAACCCGTAGAACAGCCCGACTACGTAAGCCAGCGCCAAGCGCCGAGATCTGACCGCCTCATCGGCCAACCGACCTGCCATCCGCAGCGGGATCTCCCGGATTCTCTCGACCGGATAGATGAGGACGGTCGCGCTCAGATTGAACAGCAGATGGACCAGAGCGATGGTGACCGCCGCCTGAGCGTGCGGTCCGGTGGCGGCGAGGGCGGCCAGGAACGCCGTCACGGTCGTCCCGATGTTCGCCCCGATGGTGATCGGGAACGCCTGCCGGAGCGTTAGGATGCCTGCTCCGGCCAGGGGAACGAGCAGCGATGTGGTAATCGAGCTCGACTGCACCATGACCGTCACGACGATGCCGATCGCCATCGCCAGAAGGGTGCTCACGTCCAGCGCCCGGGAGACGAAGAGCTCCACGCGGGTTTGCAGCGTGGAGCGCATCACCTTCACAAGCATCACGAGCGCCGTGAAGATGAGGATGCCGCTTACCACGATGAGCAGGATCGCCGCCACTTGCGGATTGTCCACTATGAGGCCGATCGCGCCCTTGATCGGCTGAAGGCCCGCCTTCAGAGCCCCCTTGATGGGACTCTCGTACTCGGCACCGCCCAGGCCGACCATCATCGACGAGAGGCGCGTCGCCGTCTTCTGCAAGTATCCGGTCGCCAGCTCCAGCGGAAGCAGGAGCAGGACCGCCAGGTAGTTGAAGAAGTCGTGGCAGGTGGCGACGGAAAAGGCGCGCCGGAACTCATCCGGACGGCCCATATGGGCCAAGGAGACGATGGAGTTGGTAACCGTCGTGCCGATGTTGGCGCCCATGATCATCGGCACGGCGTTGGCCACCGGCAACGGATTCACCGGCGCCGCGACGAGCCCCACGATCAGGGATGTCGTCACCGACGAGCTCTGCATCAAGGTGGTGGCCAGGATACCGATCATCAGACCGGTGAACGGATTCGAGGTAGCCGAGAAGAAGGAATCCAGGAAACCGCTGCTCAGCGACTTGAACCCATCGCCGAGACCGTTCACGCCCAGAAGGAAAATGAAGAGGAGCCCGAGCACGACGAGCAGCCGAACGAGAGGGTTCGCTGCCGGGCCCTCGCCGGGACGCTCGAGCGTGGGAGACTGTGACATGTCGCCTCGATCAACCAGGCTCGGGGAGACTGCTTCCTTTACCGGCCAGACTCGCGTCGGCCACCGGACGCCCGGAGCGCTTCGCCAGTTTTTCCGCCGTACCCTGGACAGCTACGTAGAGCAGCGGGATGAAAAAGACACCGGCCACGGTCGCCAGCAGCATGCCTCCAAATACGGCCGTGCCGAGCGAGCGTCGACTGGCAGCGCCAGCTCCTGACGCGATCAATAAGGGAATGACGCCCAGAATGAAAGAGATGGCGGTCATCAGGATCGGGCGGAACCGCAGATGGGCCGCCTCCACGGCGGCATGTCACCTTCCTTGTCTTCGCCTGTGAAGCGTCGATTATCAGCCGCCCATGTCCACGGAGCCGGTGTTGCCGTACACGGCGATCCCGGGCGCTCCCATCGGTCCGTAGCCCTCGAAGGGAGGGAGCTTGTACTTCCGCCACGTCTCATACCAGGCGACGTCGGCCTGGATGAGGAAATCGAGGGGAACCGGCGGATGATCGGTGAGCTGCGTCCCGGGCTCGATGCACCACGTGTCGAGATGCGGGATCACACCTTGGGACATGAGGAACTCGAAGCCGGAGCGCGCCGACGTCACGGCTTCCTTTACTGTCTTGAAGCCCCACGGCTGTGCCATCTCGAGGCCGGAAACCATGTTCGGTGTCACCCGACCTTCACCGAGGACATTTACAGCCTCGAGCAGTCGCCGAACCCAGGTCTCGTACCCGATGTACTTCTCTTTGCCCGGGCAGATCGCCTTGAACAGGCTTTCGTCGAACACCTCGAGATTCGCGTTGTGGCAGGTGATTCCGGCGTCGCGCATGCGCGCGAGCCGATCCATCGGCTGGGACTCCGTGATCATGACGATCGGGATCCGGTGCCCGATCCGATCACGGATCGCTTCCACGTATGGGATGTTGAAATCCGCCGCGTTGTCCGGTCCGCCGCGCACCTTCCGCACGATGGACCCTCCAGTCATGATGACCGTGATCATCCGCTTCCCCGGATCCGGCTCCTGAGCCATCGCGTCGAGGACGTCTACGAGCTTGTCGCGGTCTTTGATCGCGTCGGCCGTCACGTGATCGCCGGTCAGCTGCCGGAGCTCGCGGAGGTTGTAGTTGATGTCGCAGAACTTGCACTCCTCCTTGTCCCCCCAGTAATGGCAAGCGCGGAACGTCGTGATGAACGCGTACGAGTTGTAGAGGAGCGGTATGACCTGCTCGAACCGCATCCCGTCCTCGAGGGTCCTTCCGTAGTAGGACGGCTTCTCGGGGTACACGGCCTCCGCCACGGGGACGCCGTTCTGGGTGATCGTCGTCTCGTCGTCTATCACATCGAGCTGGTACGGGGACTCGTGGTTGAGGACGACCCGCACCCATGTCCGTCTCAAGTCGTACGGTCCGCCGCGGAAGATGATGTCCTCGGGAGCCTCCGTGCTGACCCCCTCCTTCATTTCGCCGTGACCGGAGATGTTGTAGGAGAAGAGGTAGTAGGCCTGAGTCCGGCAGCCTCGCGCCGCTTCGATCGCCGAGTCCGTCAGGCTCATCCCGAGCCGGAGCAGGTCCTCCTTGAGAATCACTTCCCTCGGGACGTCCGGGTACCGGGAAGCATACTCCTCGACGGTCGGTGTCAACTTCTCTGCGGTTACCGCCATGCCTCTCTTTCCATCTCCTTCGCTTCTCGTAAGCCGGGTGGCGGAGGCAGGGGCCGACCAGGGCGCCGCTCCGCGGGGTCTGATATAATCGACCCTGCCGATTCCGCTGACAACGGAGGGAGAATGCTCTTCGCCTTTATCTGCCTCGACAGGCCCGACTCGGAGGAGCTGCGCTCACGGCTGCGGCCGACGCACATCGAGTACATGATGCTCATCGTGGACCAGACGGCGTTCGGCGGCCCGCTGCAGGACGACGATGGCGAAACCTCTCGCGGGAGCATCTTCGCGGCGGAGTTCGCCAGCCGGGCCGACGCGGAGGCGTTCATCGAGGATGAACCGTACAACCGGGGCGGGCTGTTCGAGTCCGTGACGGTCCGTCGCTGGAAGCAGATGGTCCCCGAGCCGGAGGAGGGCTTTCTGCTCGCCGAGCTGGAGAGGGAGCGCCGCAAGCAACGGCCATTGGCGGAGGCCTGAACGCCGTGGACGGGCCCGCAGGCACGACCGATCCCCTCCCCCTCTCCTCGCGGATCTCGGAGCAGCGGGCCTCCCCGATCTCGAACCTCCTCGCTGCAAAGCGGCGCCTGCTCGACGAAGGGCGCGATCTCATCGATCTCAGCCTGGCCGACCCGGCCTTCCCGCCGCCCGCCGTAGCCGTAGCCGAGGTCACGGAAGCGTTCGCGGACCCCTCGATGAGCCGCTACGGCTATCAGGAAGGCTTCGAGCCGTTCCGGCAGGCCGCGGCCCGGTACATGGGAAGGCGGTACGGCGTGGAGGTGGATCCGCACCGCGAGATTCTGCCCGTCATTGGAGCGATGGACGGACTCGGCCACCTTGGCCTCGTGGTCGCCGACGCCGGCGATCTGATCATCCTTCCGGACCCATCCTTTCTCGTCTACCAGGGCGCCCGGCTTGCCGCATCGGCTGAGATGTACTCAGCGCCGCTCACCCCTTCGGGCAAATACCTGCTGGACCTGGAGAGCCTTCCGGAGGAGGTGCTCGAGCGAGCCCGGCTCGTGTACCTGAACTACCCGCACAACCCGACCGGTGCGGCGGCAACCGTTGAGTACCTGGAACGCACAGTGGACACGTGCCGGCGGTTCGGGATCTTCATCGCGTACGACGCCGCATACAACGAGATCGCCTTCAACGGCTACCGGTCGCCGAGCCTTCTGCAGGTCTCTGGGGCGCGGGAAATCGCCATCGAGTTTCACTCCCTGTCCAAGACCTACGCGATGGCCGGGTGGCGCATCGGCTGGGCGGTCGGAAGCGAGCGCCTGATCGACGGGCTGCGGAAGATGAAGGCGTTCATCGACGCCGGGCCGTTGTTGGCGGTGCAGCGTGCGGCCGTCCCGGTCCTGGATCGGGCGGAAGAACTCATGTGCACCGTAGTGGACGAGCTCGGCCGCCGGCGCGAGGCGGCTACCGAGACCCTCGAGAAAACGGGGCTCTCCTACTGGCGAAGCCCCGCGAGCCCGTTTCTGTGGGTTCGAGTCCCCGGTGAGACCACCTGTGAGGAGCTCGCGCTTCGTCTCCTGACCGAGGCGGAAGTGTCCTGTTGGGCGGGAACGGCGTTCGGGCCGGGTGGCCGTGGATACCTGAGGCTGGCGCTCGCCGAGCCATCAGACCGGATGGCCGAGGCGATCCGGCGGATCGCTGCGTTCCTCTAACGTCAGGCTTCTTCGGCGATCCCTTCGCGCATGAACCACACGACGTAGCCGCAGCGGTCGCAGACGTAGTTCCGGGCTTGGGTATTGGCCCACTCGACTCCGAAGAAGGTGAGACCCGGCGTGTTCATCAGGGTCTTGCGCGTCCAGAACTCATCGTGGCCGCATACCGGGCATTCCAGACGATGCCCATCGATAAACCGTTCGGCCGGTCCCTCCTTGGTGAGGCTTTCGACGCTCTCGATGACCGAGCGCTTCTCCTCCTCGCTCAGCTTCTCGAAGCACTCACCGCAGAGCGACTGGGTGATCAGATGATACCTAGAGGGATAGTCTTTCCCGCATTCCTTGCAGCGCGCTGCCATCGCCATCTCCGTTCGTTCGTCGGATGCTCGCCGAGGAAGACTCATGATATCCTTCGCGACTCCGAGCGGCTGTCGGTTGTTTCTCGGCGCGTTCCGTCGGGAAAACTCCTTGCGAAGGCGGAGGCCAGCCGATACCTAGTTCCATCCCCCCAAAACGTGACGAACCGTCCACGACGGCGATCGAATCCAGGGAGAGCATCCCGATGAACGATAGCTCTAGACATCGACTTCCATCACTCGGTTTGCTGACGTTGACGATGCTGCTGGCTGTGCACGGCACCGCCATGGGGCAGCAGACGGTAACGATGGCCAACGGCGACGATCTGACCGGCCAGCTCGTCCGTATCGAGGACGCGAAGTGGGTCTTTCAGTTCCAGGGCCAGGAGATCGCGCTGCTCCCGGAGAACATCACGGCATTCAGCGCCCCCGAGCCAATCGGTATCCGGCTGGCGGACACGACGATCGTAGCCGCGACGGTCGAACCGGTAGAAGGCGGGCTGAGTCTCGGCCTGGCAGATGGAACGAGCCGTGTCGTACAGCCGGCCGATTTCGCGGCGGTCGGAGCGGCCGACGACCTGCAGGCGTTGGAGCCGCTGGTGATCGGGCTCTACAGCCCGTTCTTCAAGCTCTGGGAGTTCCTGATCTCGATGGGCGGAACGATCCAGAAGGGCAACACCGACGAGACGAACTTCGCCTTCACGCTGGACCTGGGCCGAGAAACTGTGAAAGATCGGACCGAGTTCTCGACCTTGATCACGACAACAAAGGAGTTCGATGACGACGGGCTCACGACCAAGAACGAGCCCAAGATCATCGTCGGTCTCGGAAGCGACATCTTTCTCACGCCGGGTCGTCTGTTCGCCGGCGTTACCATGCGCTGGCAGCACGACCCGACGAAGGACCTCCAGTTTCGTCAGACGTATTCGGGCTCGATCGGCTACCAGGTCGTCAACACGGACAACACCAACCTCTCGCTTTCGCTCGGTGCGGGCGGCCGGTTTGACAATCTCACGACGGGCGAACCCAACAGGAACACGCCGATCCTGGATACCTCCGCCCAATTCAGACAAAGGGCCGGACCGGTGCAGTTTCGGATCCGCGCGTCCTACAACCCCTCACTGCAGCAGTTCAGCAACTTCGAGCTGATCGACTCCTACGAGATCGCGATCAACCTGGTCTCGGGCCTGACCTTCAAGTGGACGCTGCTCCACGAGTTCAACAACCCGCCTCCTACGGAAGACCCGGAGAAGAACGATTTTACGATGACCTTCAACCTCGGATGGGCTCTGGGAGGGGACTGAGAACGAAAGGGCCACCCGATGGTGTCGGGTGGCCCCTTTCTCTGTGGAGGTGACGGGTCCGGCGGAGGATTGCCGCCCCTAGTCGAACAGCTTGCCTAGAGTCTCCGTCAGCTCGTTCCACTTATCTTTCGCCCAATCAGCGACTTCCGATACACCTTCGCGGACTTTTACGAGCGCCAGATTGGCCGCGACCGCGTCCCAATCGACCACGTTCCACCACTCCGACACGTACTCGGGCCGACGGTTCTGATAGTGGAGGTAGTAGGCGTGCTCCCAGACGTCGAGTCCAAGGATCGGGATCCCGTCGCCCGTAGACACCGGGTTGTCCTGGTTGGGGGTCGAGGTGATGACCAGGCCATCGTCGCCGGCGCACAGCCAAGCCCAGCCGCTACCGAAGCGCCCTACCGCCGCCTTGCTGAAAGCCGCCTGCATGTCGCCGAAAGAGCCGAACGACTCATCGATCGCCTCTCCCAGCGCACCGGACGGTGCTCCTCCCGCGTTGGGCCCCATGCAGGTCCAGAAGAAGGTGTGGTTCACGTGCCCCCCACCGTTGTTCCGCACGGCGGCACGGATCTCCTCGGGAATCGCGTTCAGATCGAGGAGTAGCTCGAGCGCCGACTTTCCCTGGAGATCCGGATGGCTCTCCAGCGCGGCATTCAAGTTGTTGACGTAGGCCTGATGGTGCTTGCCGTGGTGGATCCTCATCGTCTGCGAATCGATGTGAGGCTCCAGCGCATCGTAACCATAGGGAAGATCGGGAAGTCGGTGTGCCATCAGTATGTCCTCCAGGGAAGGTTTAGTTGCTGTTCGTGCATTGCCGGCCCCGTCCTGAGGCTCAAGTAGACCGGACCGTCACGATACGCCGACGCACGGAATCCGGGCAACGGGAATCGCCCTGACAGTCGGCGGCCGCTCAGCGTATCGGGCGGACATCAACGGATCGATCCCGGTCGATGAGAACGAGGTGGTTGGGGGGCACCGGTCGCCACCGATCCCGATCTCCCAGCGGCTCCGAGGCCACGATCACGGCCGGCTCGCCCTCCTCCTCTGGTACGACCACCGCCTCTCCTCGCTCCACCTTCAGGTCGCCGGTGACCACATAGAGGGACTGAGCCGCCTCCGAACCGTCGCTGACGTATCGACAGGCGACCGCGCATTCCCCATCGGTCACAGCCAGGTTCAGAAACGACATCTCCTCGGAGCCCACCCCGGCGCGGAGCTCCTCGATACGATCGATCGCCCCAACCGCGGCTCGCGAGAGCCTCTCGGGCATGTCGGAGCCGCCGTCGGCCTCCAGGATGTCGGTCAGCACAGCGAAGACGTGCTCCGAATCCGTAGTTCCCTCGATCGATTGATAGGCCTCGTCCGAGAGACCCTCTTGCAGCCGCCTCTTCAGCCGGTCGAAACCACCCACATGGCCGTTGTGCATGAAGGTCAGCTGTCCCTGTGCGAAGGGATGACAGTTCAGCCGCGTGACCGCGGAGCCCGGAGTGGCGGCTCTCACGTGCGCCAACAGGCAACCGCTCAGCGAGACGGGGGCCAGGTTGTACAGGTTCTGGTCATTCCACGCTGGCGTGATGGACCGAAAGACGGCAGGCTCAGATTGCAGCTCCGGCACGTACCAGGCGACCCCGAAGCCGTCACCGTTGAGCGGCTCGGACAGTTCCTGCGCATCGTAGCTCTGATGGATGATCGAGTTGGCCGGCTCCGTAACCAGGGTGCTCAGCCTGATCGGCGGGCCCAGGTACAGCGCGAAGCGACACATCAGAGTCCTCCCGTTCCCCATTGCTCCCACCGTCTTCCCGCGGCGTCCAGAACGCGGGCCATGTCCTCGGAGAGTAGGAAGCCGTCGCCGACCAGCTCGCGCGCCGCAGCCTCGGTCTCGGCCAGGAAAGCCCCCCGGGAAGGATACAGCGAGGACAGCGGCGGCCGGGTGTCTCCGACTCGGTTCTGCTCTTCCGCATTGCGTGACAGCGGGATCGTCATGCCACGAAAGTCCGAGATCTCATCCTGAGGACCCGGCAGCCCGATACGCAGGCTCCACGGCGCGTAGGTTGCCATCGGCACGCGGATCTCCACGTTGCGCACCCCTCCGATCTCGTTTCCGATCGAGTCGACCTGCGAGACAAGCGCGGGAAACGCCTGGCCGAGCTCCGGCGGCTGTTTCGTCACCACGCCCTGTGGCCATCCGGGGCCGTAATCCGCTCGATAGGCAACGTGAATCACGCGCGGGAACATGATGCCCGGGATCTCGGGAAATCTGACCTGATCGATCGACACCAGGGTTCCGTCCGAGAGACGGGGATAGCGGCTGTCCGGCGGCGGGGTCCCCTTCCCCACCCAGGCGATCATCCGGCTAACGAGGGCGCGCAGGTTGACCAGGAAGTCGACGTTGTTTCCGCGGAAGGCTGCGATCTCCCCCGCGGGGGTGAGACGCGCCCACTGACTGACGGGGGCGCGCTCCACGAAGTGCTGCGCGCTGGCGAAGTGGTAGATCCGCTCGGCGGGCAGCAGTTCGATGTCGGCCGGGCCGTCCGGCGTGGTGTGCAGCAGCGAAGCCGCCCGGCCCCAATACTCGTATCCGGTGTTCGTGTAGAAGATCTTCGGCCGGTGCTCGGGCGCGAGCGACGCCAGGAGCCCATCCTCCCACCCGGTGTCCGGATCGCGCTGAGTTCGCCCGCTGAACGGGAAGAGGTCCGTCGGATAGAAGAACGCGCTGAAACGGTGCCCGTCCCGCGACGGCTGCCCGAAGCGATGGTTGAAGCTGCCTCGGCCGGCCCCCGCCGTGTGGATCATCAGCCCGTCGAACGCGCGCCTCCCCTCCTCGTCGACGTTGAATCCCTGATACAAAAAGTGCCGAAGGAACCGGCCCGTTTGTGAAATGCCGATCCCGACCGCATGCGCCACGGAAAACACGCTCTGCGAGTCGTATTTGGCGTACGAGATCATGTCGCGGATCGCGGCCAGCCCGAGGCCGACGACTCTCGGATCCTCGGCCGGATACACGAGCTGGTAGATCCTTCCGGGCTCGAAGCCAGCCGAGCTGTAGATATGCGCGCGGCTGGCCTCGATCCCATCCTCCGTCTCGCGCGCGAACCGCCAGCTGCTTCGCGGAATCACCGATCGATCGGCTTCACGGCCATCCCGGACGGTGAGCACGACATCCCCCGAGCTCGGATCGGAGACCGGATAGGCCCAGTGGTTCCGGTGACCCAGCCCCAGGGTAGTCGTGGGCTCCGCCGGCACCCAATCTGACCGAACTAGACCGCGGATCGGGTCACCGTCCGGTTGGCGAGCGATCGGAACGTGCAGCAGCAGTAGCCCTTCTGTCTCAGGAGGCACGTCGAACTGCCAGCCAACCCAGATCAGGGTCAAGCCCTGTCGCATCAGAAAGCCATCGCCGAAGTGCTCTTCGTCCACGGGGTCGCGAGAGAAGGCTGCGGCGTTGAAGTAGGCAAGCGAGGCCTTGCCGCCTCGGTTGCTCACCTCCAGCAGAGCCATGTCGGCTCCGCGCGCCGGGTCCTTGGGGCGCAAGACCATGAAGTTGGCCCAGGCCTCCACCATCCCGCGCTCGTTGCGCGGCGCGAAAGCCAGATCCACGATGCGCACGTTCGCCGGATCGTCGGGATCGAACTCGAAATAGACCCGTCCGACCAGTCGCTCGTACGGGCCCACATCGCCCCAGGGCCGGCCGGCCAAGACGTCCTGGCGGGCCTCGATCACCACTCGCACCACCCGGGCCTGGACCGTCATCGGAACGAGCAGAAGAAGAACCAACAGGAGTCGAAGCGGCGGTAGCAGACTGCGGTGCTTCATGCGGAACCTCGGATATCGATTCGAAAATCTCTCGCCGATGGAATGATCCCGGAACTCGGCGGGTCTAATGTGACGAACGGGGACGGGGTTTCGTCAACACCGTGACCAACGGAGCCACCTCCGCCACGACAATAACTAGGCTGCTGCGATCGCGGCAGCCGAAGCGGTCCATAGAGAGGAAGATCACCATGGCACGTACCCAGGAATTGACGATCGGCAGCCGGCGAGGGCGGGCGCTTCCGGCGCTCTTCGTGCTCACGCTGGCTGCCGTCGCGAGCGCCTGCGGTTCCTCCACCGATCCGGTCGGAGTCTCCGGCAATCAGTCGTTGTCCGAGATGGCCGACTCCGAGCTCGGCGCCGTCCTGGCTGACATGACGACGGGAATCGGACTGAGCGACGCCCAGTCTTCAGAGATCGCAGGCGTCGCCGACGAATTCGGCAGTCGTCTGGAAGAGCCCGGCATGCTGTGGTACGTGGCGGCCGATCTTCAGGGCATCCTCAACAGCGACCAGATCGAACGGATCTCGGCCAGTCGCCCCGAGGTGATGGAGCGGATCCGCTCTTCGGTGGCCGAACAGTTCGGCTTCAACGGTGGCTTCTTCGGTGGCGGTGACGGCGGCTTTGGAGCCGGTGGCTTTCCGGGAAACGGCCGGCTGGGCGGCTTCCTGGGTTCCGATGATGCTCCCGACTGCTCGGAGATCGGAGACGTTTTCGGCGGCCGTTTCGGCGGAGGACGCGGTGGCCACGGTATGGGCGCCGGCTTTGGGCTCGGAGGTCTCGGGTTTGGTGGCTTCGGCTTCGGCAGCCTCGACGGCATCGAGCTCACCGACGATCAAATCTCGGCTCTACGCTCCATCATGATGGAGTTCGGGCCCCGGATGTTGGGCCTGATCCAGCAGCGCAGAGATGGCCTTATCTCGGACGACGAGCTCCGGGAGCAGGCGGAGGCGATCGGAGAGCAAACCCAGGAGGCGATCGAGAACGTCCTCACCGCCGAGCAGATCGCCGCGATCGAGAATCTGAAGGAGTCGCGAGAGGAGGCCGCCGAGGCTGAGCGGGCCGCTCGCATCGATGTCCTTGGCCTGACAGATCAGCAGTTCTCGGACCTCGAGGCGCTGAGAGAGAACCTCGCCGAAGAGGCCTGCGAGACGATCGTCGCCGGAGGCTCTCCGGAAGACCTGCGTGACCTCCATCACCAAGCCGTAGCCCAGATTCTCACGGACGCCCAGCTGGAGACGATCCAGCTGCATGGATCGCTGGGCCTGTATTACCTGGTGCACAGGATCGAGAGCGGAGACTTGGAGGGCTTCGGCCGACGCTTCGGCCGCTAACTGGCGCTGGCTCTCGCCAGTTTTCCAGACAGAAGCCGGCGACGACGGGCGGGCCTCAGGGTCCGCCCGTTTTCTCAGTACCCCCGCTGCACGTCGACCACGGAGAGCATCGGCTCTCCCGCCACGTATCGGCGCAGGTTCTCCCTGACCAGAAGCTGCTGTCTCCTTCGGGCCTCCAGCGAAGAACCGGCCACATGCGGCGTGATGATCACGTTCGGAAGATCCCACAGCGGGTGGCCCGCGGGCAGGGGCTCCGGATCCGTGACATCGAGCCCCGCCCCGGCCAACTCACCGGACTCGAGGGCAGCCACCAGATCATCCGTGACTACGCTTCTCCCCCGTCCGACGTTGATGAAGTAGGCGGTTGGCTTCATCCGAGCGAAGAACGCCGCGTCGAACATGCCGGTGGTCTCCGGAGTGAGCGGCGCCGCGTTAACGACTACATCGGCCTCGGCGACCAGGCTGTCCAGCTCGGTCGCGAGCCCCACATAGTCGACGAAGTCCGGACCCGTTCGGCTGCTTCGCCGCGTCGCCACCACTCGCATCCCGAGCGCGTGCGCCCGCCAGGCCACCTGGGTCCCGATGCCGCCGAGCCCCACGATGAACACCGTCTTGTCCGCGAGCTCCCACATGCGGTCCCGGGGCACGGCGCCCCGATTCCAGCGCCCTTCGATCTGTTCGGGGATGTACCGATACAAACCGCGGGAGAAGGCGAGCAGCATGGCCATGACATGTTCGGCGATCTCGGGACCGTAGAGCCGCTGAGCGTTCGTCACCAACAGCTCCCTCTCCCTGATGCCGGGAACCGCCACGCACCGCTCGGCGCCGGCCGACAGGATCTGGATCCATTTCAGCTCATCGCCCGCACTCAGAATCTCACCGCTGCAGAAGCCGATCATCGCATCCGCGCCTGGCGCGGCTCTGACCGCGGCCTCCATGGTAGGCGCGGCGATGAGCTCGACGCCGGGAGCCGCCAGCTGCAGCGACCGGACAAAGCTCTCCGACCCTCTGACTACGATCTTTCCCGGAGGCGACCAACCTGGCCTGTCTCTCACGGCTGCGGCGCTCTCGCGGAGCCCCAGCTCGGTTATCAGGGCTTTCGCCTCCGCGCTCGCGCGGGGTGACGCAGCTTCCTGACAGGAAAGTGGCAGGGCGACCCACAACGCAGCTACGCAGGCAGCGCTGCCGGTCGCATTCCGTCGTGCGGCTCTCGAGCCGACCATTCGATCCCTCTCGGGTCCAGGTGCGCGGCGGCAACCGGCGTCGTGTCTTCCGCCGCTCAAGTCCTGAGTGTACGCGCTCCTTTTCCTCGTAGCCGCGCAGCCGTACACTCGACTTCAGGTACATAGCGCGGAGAGAACCGATGAAACAGACAGTCGTGATCGTGGCCGCCCTCGCCTGGCTGACGGCCGGATGTGGTGGGGTGTCCACGATGGTCAATTGGGATGAGGCGTATTCGTTCACCGACCTGGGCACCTATGAGTGGGTGGAGCAGGATCCCCCGCCGGGCTTCGATAGCGTCACGGTCAACCTGGTGAGAAGCACCACGGAGGATGTGCTCGGGGCGAAGGGCTATAGGAAGGATCCGGAGAGCCCGAGCTTCCTGGTCGCCTTCCAGATGGGTACCCAGGAGCAACTCTCTCCCAGGCTCTACTCCAACCCCTACATCCGGACAGGGTACATGGAGGCTTCCACTCAGACCCGGCTGATCATCGATGTGGTCGACCCGGAGGAAAGGGCCGCCGTCTGGAGCGGCAGCGCGGGTATTTCGGTCAACCCGCAGGACACTCACAAGAACGCCCCTCCGATTCGCAAGGCCGTTCAGAAGCTGCTCGACGAGTTCCCGCCGGAAAGCTGAGGCAGGAGCTCCGCTCGGCGTAGCGAGGTCATTCTCTGAGACTCTCGTCTTGCTGCCCGTCGATATAGTGCCCGGTGATTCGCCGTACCGTGCCGTCGGATTCCGAGTGAAACCGCAGCCTGAAGAAGTCGGCTTCCTTCATGACAAACACCTCGTCCGAGATCGCGTACAGCTGTCTAGGTGTTACATCGGCCGCGCCCTCTCGGTAGTAATAGAGCGAGCCGTCCCGCAGCTCGACGTGCCGAGGCCCGTAGTCGCCCGCGTAGCGCCGTAGAGCCTCCTCCGGGAGCGACAGGGGCGCCAGCAGCCCCCGGACCCACTCGAGCTTCCACTCGAACCGTCCTTCGCTGAGCGATCCCGGTTCCGAGCGGTCGAGGCCCTCCTGGTACGCGGCCTCAGCGGCTTCAAGCTCTTCGAGAGCGACATGGGCTGCGGCCAGTCGGTCGTATCCGCCAGTCCGATCCGGATGCTCCTGTAGAAGGTGCCGGTAGAAGTCCGCAGCCTCCCGAAAGCGCTCGAGGCCCAGCAGCTCCTGCCCGGCACCATCCAGGAAGTCCAGCTCATCCACGTGCCACGAACCGATGCCCCTGTCGGACAGCGTTTCGTAATAGCCGATCGCGCCCTCGAGTCCTTCCGATATCATGATCTCGGCCAGCCGGAAATGCGGGGCATCATAACGTTCGTATCCGAGGAAGCCATACGGCGAGTACACATCGCCGATGACCAGCTCGGTGAGCGCAGGCGCGGCGTTCTCGAGCCTCTGTGAGTTGCCCAGAAGGACGACCGCGATGCCACGGTCGAGAAAGGCGCTGTGGTAGTTCGCGTTCCCCCGGTCGTTGCCGGTGTGAAAGATCGCTCGGCCATGCTTCGACCCGACCTGCCCCCATCCCAACCCCCAGCTCACAGGCCGCCCAGCTCGCTGGTCGATTCTCTCCCGAGACAGAGGTCCGAACATGCGCACGTGCTCGATGGTGGCCTGAGCCGAGAGCATCTCCCGCATGGCCGCGTCCGAGAGACCGTCCCCTCTCATGGCCGCTGCGAGAAACTTGGCGAAGTCTTCCGCGGTGGTGTGTGCTGAGCCGGCGGCGTTCGCCTCGTCCTGCCAGTCGATCCCTATCGGGTTGAGGAAGTGATCATGCCCCACCGCGTGGTCGATCTCGAACTCGGGCCGGAAAAGGAAGCTCGTGTGCTCCATTCCAAGCGGTTCGAAGATCCGCGCGCGCGCCAAATCCTCGAGAGGCTCCCCCGTAGCTTCCTCGACGACGAGCTGCAGGAGATAGATCCCCTCGCCCGAATAGCTGAAACGCTCTCCCGGCTCGAAGATGAACTGCAGGCGCCCGTCCGGCATAAACCACCGCCAGTTGGGAAAACCCGTCGTGTGGCTCAGGGCCATGCGAGCGGTGAGTCTCTTGTGGCGGTCGTCTCCTTCCAGATCTTGATAGAACTCGTACTCTGGGAGCGGTCGAGAGAGGTATGAGACGAGCGGTTGGTCGAGATCCAGGACGCCTTCGTCCACCAACTGGAGGACCAGATACGTGAACATCGTCTTGCTGAACGAAAGCGCCTTGAACCCGGTAGCGAGACCGACCGGCTCGCCGGTCTCGGCGCTCTTCACGCCGAACGCACCAAGATAGACGACCTCCCCATCGTTGATGACCGCCACCTGCAAGCCTGGCACACGCGCCGCTTCCATGATCGCGGAAACGCCCACCTCAAGCTCACGTACCGTGATGACCGAACCATCCAGCCGCTCGACCCGGGGCTCCGCTTCCGTGCAAGCGGACGCAGTCACGACCGCAGCGGCCTGGAGAGCGACCACCATCCCTGTCCCGTGGAACCGCCGATTCATGCTTGCCTTGGGACTCCTGTTCGCCGCCAACTCGTGCGCCTTGAACTTTTGAGTGTCCAGTAGACTATAAGCGGACCAGCCACACCCTTCACGTCTTCGATGAAAGGACGTTTGCCTTGGCCCGACGACAGACGTTGCTGTTCATTGCTCTCTTCGCGACCACCGCCTCGCTTGCCGGGTGCGAGCTCGCTTCTCTCATAGACTCCGGCGGCGACGATTCCGACAACGACAACGGCGGAGTGGCCGAAGAGCCGTCCTACACGGGCGAATACGCCGGCGCGGTGGACGTCTCCAACTCCGAGACGGGGGAGTCTTGGGAGGGCCGCTCTGCGACGATGACGATCACGTACCAGGAATCGGACGGCGATGTGGACGTGTCGTTCAGTATCCTGGATCTCCCTTCCCAAGGAGACCGGATAGACGGAACTCTCACGAACTGTTCACCCGGACCCTCGTTCGTCATTTGCAGCGACCGAGAGGGCTCACAGCTGCTCAGCGTGGAGCTCACCTTTTCCAGCTCGACCGCTGCCGGGAAGATCACCGATTCCCGAGAGCAACCGGACGGACAGTTCAAGATCGTGCTGGAGGCTACCGGCAGCTTCGCCAAGCAATGAGGTTTCGATAAAAAGAAAGGGCCGGCGGACTCCGCGTCCGCCGACCCCGCCCACCCTTCCTGGCCTCGGCGTCTTTTCTCCCGTAGGAACTACTTCAAGAGCATGTCGTGCGGCCCGGCCGGACCGGACTCGAACGAGCTGAAGTCCGGCTTGAAGCTCTCGTCGATCTCCATTCCATCCGGGCCCACGTTGATGAGCCAGGCTCCAAACTCGACCTCGCCATCCAGCGACGAGAGGATCGAGTTCGTCACGTAGAGCCGCTTGGAGTCGGGCGACAGCTTCATCATGTTCGCCTGCGGAATCGCGATCTCCCCCATCTTCTGTGGGTTGTGCGGATCGGCGATGTCATACTGCCACACCGAGCCCCCACCCCACAAAGAGATGTAGAGGTACCGGTTGTCGTACGAGATGCGCATGTCCGCCGGTATCGATCCCTCCGGTAGCTCGATCACCCGGTGGAGCTCCAGCTCGCCGTCCGAGTCCGCGTCCTCCCAGTACCAGACCGAGTTTCCGAACGCAGCGTTCGTGAATCCTCCGAGGCCGTCCGGCCCGTGCAACCAACGAAC
The DNA here is from genome assembly GCA_039589875.1 of Gemmatimonadota bacterium. Classification (GTDB taxonomy): domain Bacteria; phylum Gemmatimonadota; class Gemmatimonadetes; order Palauibacterales; family Palauibacteraceae. The sequence goes on along the minus strand of JBDHGL010000010.1, from coordinate 6,597 downwards.
CTCCAGCGGCGCCGCATCGGTCGGAAGGATCTGGAGAATCTTTTTCTCCGTCCAGTCCCAGACGGCCACTTCCTTGCCGGAGTTCATCGGATGGGTGCCACCCTTCACGTGCTCCGGATGGGCCCACGCCGACGTCACCATGCGGTTCATCTCGGGCTTGATGCCGACATCGTACATGTAGCCGAAGCTGCCATTCGGCTTGATCACGGGCCACGCCTCCTGGAAGTTCCCGTCGTTGTCCAGGAGTACCAGCGCGCCGGGCCCGTGCCCACCGACGCGACCGAGCATCGCGACCATCACGCCGCCCGGCACCGCGTACATCGTGTGCGGCCCGCTGTAGCCCGTCGGATCCAGTTCGACCGTCTTCAAGAGCGTCGGCTGACGCGGATCTGTGGCCACGTCATAGATGAACATCTGATTGGAGAACATCCCCGCACCGAAGATGCGATCCGTCTCCGCCGTGTAGCCGAAGTGGTGGGCCTCTGTCGCGGCCGCTTCCGTGGGCGCGGTCGCCACGATCTGACCGTACGTCTCCGACTCCGGGTCGGCATCTACCACGGCCAGGAAATCGCTGTCCGTACCATCCGCATCGCGCGTCCACACATAGAGCAGCGATTCGTGTTGGTCGGCAGTGAGCCCTTTGACGAACACAGACTCATCGGGGGGTGGGCCGAATGTCTTGGGCAGGATGAATGCGGAGCAGACCATCACGGCGGCTACCGCCGCTGCGAAACGCTTCATGGGGGACCTCCCTGTGGAGCTTCGGGAGCGGGTGGCCGTCACGTCAGGCGACTCCCGCAGTCAGCGCCCCATTATAGGTGAAAGCGCCGCCGAAGGTCGAGCCTACTCCACGACGAGCGTACGCATCGGATCGATTCGAGTGGCGCGGCGGGCAGGGAGATAACACGCGACCAGAGCGACCAAGCCGAGGGCGAGGACCACACCGACGACCGTGCGAGGGTCGCTCGGCGATATCCCGAACAGGAGGCTCTCGAGCGATCGGGTGAGCAGCAGGGCACCGCCGACGCCGATTCCCATCCCGAGCGCGGCCCGCACCATCCCCCTCCTGATCACCAAGCGGCGCACCGCGGCGGGATCCGCTCCCAGCGCCATGCGGATTCCAATGTCGCGGCTTTGCCGGCTCACGTAGTACGAGAGGACGCCGTAGATGCCGACCGCCGCCAGCAGAAGCCCGAGGCCTCCGAACAGGCCGAGCAACGTGGCCCAATAGCGAGGCTCGGCCACGGCGGTCGAAAGACGCTCGGACATCGTCTGTACACCGGCGAGCGGCAGCCCCGGATCGAGAGCTTCGATCTCGGCGCTCACCCGCTCGAGCAACCCCGTCCCATCGCCCTCCGCTCGCACGAGAAGGTTGACGCTGCGAAAGCCCGCCTGCACAAGCGGTTCGTAAACGGCCGCATCGTCCATCGCGTCGAGGCCGGCGAATTTCACGTCCCCTACGACTCCCACGACGGTAATCGGAGTGCTGGTGTCACCGCCCGCGTACAGCTGCTTCCCGAGGGTCTCTTCGTCCGGATAGTACCGGTCCGCCCCAGCTCCGGCTGACCACCACGACCGGAGGAGAGCTGCGGCCGTCCTCCTCGTTCGGCAGCCGGCCCTCGAGCAGCGGGACCTGAAGAGCCGCGAAGAAACTCGGTGTGGCCCAGCTCCAGAAGACCGACGGCTGGCTAGCTCCCGAAACGACCGGGCGGTCCATCAGATCGAAGTTGTTCGTGTCGCCGGAGCCGATCGGCGGAAGCGACGTGCTGACTCCGGCCGCAACCACGCCGGGGATCTCCTCGATCCGTAGGAGGACCTCATCCCAGAACTGGATAACCTCGGCACCGCTCGGATAGTCCGCAGGAGGCAACGAAACCCTCGCCGAGATCAGGTTGTCGGGATCGTATCCCGGATCAACCTGCTGCAGTCGGAAGACGCTGCTCACCAGAAGTACCGCGCCAACAAGCAACGGCACGGCAAGGGCAAACTCCCCGGCCACTAGTGTCGAGCGTAACCGTCGCCATCCGGCTCCGCCGGTCGATGTGCGACCTCCGCCCCGCAAGCTGGGAGCGAGGTCCCGGGAGACGGCATGAAGGAGCGGCGCCAGTCCGAACAGCAAACCCGCACCCAGGGTGACCGCCGCCGCGAAAGCCAACACACCCGTGTCGAGCCCGACCTCCTCCAATCTCGGCAGACCCGGGTTCGTCGAAATGAGAGCTTCCAGCCCGAGCAGCGCGATCACCGCCCCGGCAGTCCCGCCCAGAGCAGCCAGGAGCAGGCTCTCGACCAGCAGCTGGCGGGCCAGACGGCCTCTGCTGGCGCCCAGGCTGGTGCGAAGGGCCATCTCTCGCTCGCGCGCCGTCGCGCGGACCAGGAGCAGGTTGGCCACATTGGCGATCCCGATCAGCAGCACGCCACCGACCGCACCGAGCAACAGGAAGAGCGCGCTTCCGACATCTCCGACGATAATCTCGCGCATGGAATAGGGGGTGAGAACCGCGTTCTCATCGGTGAAGCCGTCGGCCCAAATCGGGAAAATCCGCCGGCTGATGCCGGCTAGATCGCGGCGCGCATCGTCGAGGGAGGCTTCCGGCCTGAGGCGCGCCACCGTTCTCAGGAAGAATGGACCTCGGCGTGTCGGAGTCTCAAGCTGCAGGATGGGCCATACCTCGGCCGGATACCCGGCCAGAGTGCCGCGGTCCGGAGGCAGAACGCCGACGATCGTATGCGGCTGTCCGTCCAGAGTGATCGCGACGCCCAGCACGTTGGCCACGGGCCCGAAAACTCGCTCCTTGAACCCATGGCTGAGGACGACGACCCGCTCGGTCCCGGGCCGGTCCTCGCCGCGAAGAAAGCCTCTTCCCTCCGCTGGCACGACGCCGATCGTACGAAACCAGTCCGCGGTCACCCGGCGCGCTTCGATCCTCTCGGCGCGACCCCGACCGGTCAGCGTGACAGCGCTGCCCATCATTGCTGCCAACGACTCGAATTCACGTTGTTGTTCTTCGACGGCCTGATAGTCCGCCACCGAGAGGCCCCAGCGGTTGGTCGGACTGTTCTGCTGGTAGAAGCGGATCAGACGATCCGGCTCGGGATATGGAAGCGGCTCGAGAATGATTCCGTGCACGACGCTGTAGATGGCCGTCGTCGCCCCGATGCCCAGTCCGAGCGTCAACACCGCGGCGAGAGTGAAGCTAGGGCTCTTCCGGAGGCCGCGGGCGGCGTATCGAAGATCGCGAAGCGTCTGCTCAAGCGCCTGAAACCCCGATTCCTCCCGCACCGCTTCCCTCACTCTCTCCTGCTTTCCGAGCAACCGCTCCGCCTCGGCGCGCGCTCTGTCGGGGCTCATGCCCTTCGCAACGAGCCTTTCAGTCTCGCACTCCAGGTGGAAGCGCATCTCTTCGTCGAGCTCCGCCTCCTCGTGGCGACGGGCTAACGTCTCTCTGGCCTTCTGAACGAATCCGTCGAACCGGGACATGGTCTCAGCTCCCGACCAGCGCGAGCATCAGGACGCGATTCACCGCGGAGGAAGAGGCTGTCCACTGCTCCTCTTCCTGGCTGAGCTGGCGTTGTCCCGCCGCCGTGATCGTGTAGTAGCGTGCCCGCCGGCTGTGCTCGGTCGTCCTCCACTCGGATGTCACCCAGCCCTTTCGTTGGAGGCGACGGAGGGCCGGATACATGGACCCCTGATTGATGTCGAACACATCATCGGAAAGCTGCCGGATCCGGCGGGCGATTCCCCAGCCATGCATCGGCTCGAGGATCAACGTCTTGAGGACGAGAAGATCAAGCGTTCCGCGAAGTAGCTCGGAGCGGAGAATCGACATTCGGGATTCCTTTCAAAGCGGCACGCCGGTTCGGATCGCGTTCCAGGAATCTTAGACTGCTTACTGTAGACATACAACAGTAGCGTGTCGACAGTTGACGAGCTGTCTCCGGAGGGGCTAGTCACCACCCTCCGGTACGAGGGTGATCTGCACGTAGCTCAGATCGCTCAGGTACCGGCGCGCCGCCTCGCGCAGGAGATCGACACTCAACGTGTTGAACCGTTCTTCATGCTCCAGGATCTGGCGATAGTCTTCACCGTGCTGGTCGCGAGCCACGAGCTGACCGAGCCAGAAGCCGTTCTCCTTGAGCGCCGTCTCCCATGCCCTCCGCTGAGCCTCACGGACCTTCTCCACCTCTGCACCCGTCGGTCCCGATACCTTCATGCTGTCGATCTGCCGTCGTGCCTCGGCCACCAACTCCTCCACACGATCCGGGGCGGAGCCGAAGCTGATCTGGAAGGAGTACTCCTGGTCCGGCAGGCGCCGAGTTCTCGCGGCGATTCGGACGCCGTACGTCCCGCCGAGATCCTCCCGCAGGTGCTCTCGCAGGCGGAGCCGCAGCACATCTTCGAGGCTGCTCAGGGCGTAGCGCTGGTCGCCCGTGTCATCGAACCTCCCGTTGAAGGCGAGGAACGTGAGACTCTTCGGCTCGATGCCCCGCTCGACCGTTTTTCGGATCACCCCTTCCGGGTAATCCAGTTCGATATCCCTCCAGCTCTCCTTCCGTCCGGTCGTGCGCAGCCCGCCCAGATAGGTCTGGACCAACGGTCTAATGGAGTCCAGGTCGAAGCTGCCCACGAAGACGAAGTTGAAATCGCCCGCGTCGGCGAACCGGTCTTCGTAGACGGAGAACGAAGTCGTCAGGTCCATCTCGTCGAACTTCTCGACTGTTGGCGGGCGCCGGCGATGGTGGTTCTGCGCGAGGGTCACGCTGACCGTGTCCCAGAACGCAGCCTCAGGGTCGCTATCCCGGTTCTCCAGCTCGGCTTGGATGCTGTTCCGATAGGCGGTGAACGCCGTGCTGTCCAACCGCGGAGCCGTAAAGTAGAGGTGGATCAGCTGAAAGAGAGTTTCGGCATCCTGGGGGGAGGCCCTTCCCGAGAGACCTTCATATAACTCGGATATCGAAGGATTCACCGTGGCGGCCTTCCCGGCGAGAACCTTGTTGAGCTCGACCAGGCTGTAGGATCCGAGACCTCCCGCTGCCACGACGCTGGCCGCGGTCATGGCCGGCACATGCTCCGGATCGGGCACGAGCGACGTACCGCCCGGACTCCAGGCCCGGAAAAGGATCTCGTCGTCCTTGAAGTCCGTCGGCTTCAACGTGACCTTGATGCCGTTGGCGAGCTCCCAAACGGTCGCTTCCACCTCTTCGATGACCTCCTCACGCACGATGGCAGCCGGCTCTGGTATCACCTCGATCAGTGGAGCATCGCCCAGCTCGTCTTCGTACGCCGCGATCTCATCGGCCTCGACGCGCTCGAACACGGCTAGCAGCTCCCTCTCGCCCGGCACCGCAACATCCTCATCTGCCGGTGCGTTCAGGAGCACGACGCGATTTCGCTCGGAGATCCACTGCCGGGCCCGCTCGTTCACCTCGGAAAGCTGAATGGTGGGGAGCAGCTCCTTCGTGAGCTCGTACTCGTACTCGATGCCGGGTATCGGCTCGTCTTCGAGGAAGTTGCGGGTGAACTCGCTCGCATAGACCACCGAGTTCCGCTTGGCCCGCTCGTCGTACGCCCGCTCGAACGCGCGTAGCAGGTCCAGCTTATGGCGCTCCAACTCGGAGGCGGTGAACCCGTGCTGGTCCACCCGCTCGGCCTCCGTGAGAAGTGCCTGCAAGCCGATTTCGACTCCGCCCTCCCGCACCTGTGCGGCCAGCAGATAGGCTTCGCTGGAGCGAACGAACCGCCCCTGGGCCGTGCCGGCGCCGGTGAACGGCGGATCCTCGGCCAAGGTCAGCTCGAACAGACGGGCGTTCAGCATCCGGTTGTATAGGCGCTCGACCAACCCCTGCCTGTACGCACCGACCGTTCCCTGCTCACGAACCGGCTGCTTGAAGACCACCGAGACTCTCGTGTCCGTGGCCTCGTCGTCCGTGGCCACGGCAAACAGCGTCTCGTCGTGCTCCGGCACCTCGTACAGCTGACGGACCCGGCCATCCGGCGCGGCGGGAACGCCCTCGAATCGCTCGCGGATCAGCTCCTCGATCACGATCGGATCCAAATCGCCGACGGCGATCACCGCCATTAGATCCGGCCTGTACCAATCCTCGTAGTAGCGGACGAGCGATTCATGATCAAAATTCTCCAGGGTCTCCCGCTGGCCGATCGGAAGCCGCTCGGCATAGCGGGATCCCTGGAAGAGGATCGGAAACTGTTCGTCCCGCATTCGCGCTTCGGCTCCCCGCCCGAGACGCCATTCCTCCAGCACGACGCCTCTCTCCTTCTCGATCTCTTCCGGGTCGAAGGAGACGGTGCGGGCCCAATCCTCCAAAATCCGGAAGGCAGTGGCCACGACCTCGGCGCTGTCGGTTGGCACCGTCAGCATGTAGACGGTCTCGTCGAAGCTGGTATAGGCGTTCACGTCGGGACCGAAACGCATGCCGATCGATTCCAGGTAGTCGATCAAGTCCTGCTTCGGGAAGCGGCTCGTCCCGTTGAACGCCATATGCTCGACGAAGTGAGCGAGGCCCTGCTGGTCGTCATCCTCGAGTACGGATCCGGCGTTCAAGACGAGCCGGAGCTCGGCCCGGTCTTCCGGCCGCTCG
>JBDHGL010000009.1:0-87867 GCA_039589875.1 Gemmatimonadota bacterium | reverse complement strand
AGCGGCGACCTACGACGTGAGCATCGCGGTGATCGGCAAGCCGAACGTCGGCAAGTCAAGCTACGTAAACCGCTTGGTGGGCGAAGACAGGGTCATCGTGACGGAGGAAGCCGGAACCACGCGCGACGCCGTGGACACTTTCGTCGAGATCGAGGATGTTCGCGTGAGGCTCGTGGACACGGCGGGTCTTCGGCGCCGGTCGCGCGTAGACGACGATGTGGAATTCTATGGGCGCCTCCGGGCCGCGCGGGCCATCGAGCAGTCCGATGTGTGCCTGCTGATGGTGGATACGGTTCAGGGCGTGACCAACCAGGATTTTCGTATCGGGGAGCAGGCATGGGAGGCCGGCTGCGGGTTGGTCTTCGTTGCCAACAAATGGGATCTCGGTGATGACCGTGGGCCGAGTGTCCATGCCACGTTCGAGCGCGACCTGCGTGAGCGGGCACCCTTCCTTCGCAAGGTACCCATTATCACGACTTCGGCGCTCACGGGTCTGCGGGTGAGGAAGGCCGCCGAGATGGCTCTTCAGGTCAACGAACTCCGCAACCAGAGAATCGCGACGGCTGAGGTCAATCGGGTGCTCGCAGCCCTCGCAGCGCGCCGGCAACCTCCGCAGGGACCGAGGGGAGAGGTCAAGATCCTCTATGGGAGCCAGGTCTCGACGGCTCCGCCCCTGTTCGTGCTCTGGTTGAACCGACCCAAGGACCTGGCCACCCACTATCTTAGGTATATAGAGAACCGCTTTCGGGAGGCATGGGATTTCCTCGGAACGCCGATTCGCATCCGGCTCAAGCGACGGGAGGAGAGGGGATGAGGCCAGCACTTTTCACGATCGCCGCTTACCTGATCGGATCTATCCCGTTCGGGTATGCCGCGGGCCGGTTGGCCCGCGTCGATCTGACGGCGGTGGGAAGCGGCAGCACGGGCGCGACCAACGTCTACCGGCTTCTCGGATCGAGATGGGCACTGCCGGTGATCACCCTGGATCTTCTCAAAGGCTTTTTTCCCGTTTGGCTGTTCCCTCTGTGGGACGGGAGAGCCTGGCCTCAGATGGCGATTGTGTACGGCATTGCGGCGATAGCAGGCCACGTCTGGTCGATCTTCCTCCGCCTGCGGGGGGGAAAGGGAGTGGCGACGGCCGCGGGTGCCATGCTCGCGCTGGCTCCGATTGCGGTTGCGGTCTCCATCTTCGTCTGGGTGGGCATCGTCCTGATCACAGGCTTCGTTTCGGTCGCCTCATTGGTCGCCGCAACATTGGTTCCGGTTCTCGCCTACTTCGAGGAGGCACCCGCCGAGACGGTGCTCTTCGCGCTGGCGATTGCGTCCTTCGTGTGGTGGACGCATCGGTCGAACCTGCTCCGGCTCGTGCGACGTGAGGAGCTCGGCTTCCGTGCGAATGGGCAGCCGGCAGGAGTTCCTGAGGAACCCCGTAACTCCAACGGCGAGCGTCCGTGAGCGAACGACTTTGTGTTCTCGGAGCTGGCAGCTGGGGTACGGCGCTCGCAAACGTTCTGGCTCGCAACGGACGCGACGTGACGATTTGGGCTCGCCGCGAGAAGGTGGCTGTCGAGATCTCGAAGGAGCGTCGGAACGCTAGATATTTGCCAGGCATCGAGCTCCAACCGTTCGCTGCGACCGCCGACCTGAACGGCGCGGTCTCCGGAGCTGCCGTGGTCGTTTGCGTGACACCATCTCATCTCGTGCGCGAAGTGCTCGAGCGGGCCAAACCGTGGTTGGCGAGCGATGCGCTTCTGGTGAGCGGATCCAAGGGGATCGAGATCGAGAGCGACCTCAGGATGAGCGAAGTGTTCACGGATGTGGTCGGAGCGGAGTCGTACCGCCGTTTCGTCGTCCTCTCCGGCCCGAGCTTCGCCGAGGAGCTCGCCCAGGGTCTGCCCACGGCATGCGCCGCTGCCTCCGTTTCCGCGGCCTCTCGGCACCGGGTGCAGGAGCTCTTCCAGAACGATCGCTTCCGTATCTATACGCTGGATGACGTGGTGGGGACCGAGCTGGGCGGCTCGTTGAAGAACGTCATCGCGCTCGCTGCTGGAATCAGCGATGGACTTAAGCTGGGCAACAACGCCAGGGCGGCCTTGATAACGAGAGGGCTGGCCGAAATCATCCGTTTGGCGACGCGACTGGGGGCGGAAGAGAGCACGCTGGCCGGACTGGCAGGGATCGGTGATCTCATCCTCACGTGCACGGGAGATCTGAGCCGCAACCGCACGGTGGGCCTGGCGATCGGTGCTGGCCGCCCGCTCGACGAGATCCTTGCAGGGATGCACAACGTAGTGGAAGGAATTCGCACGACGAGAGCGGCTGTGGATCTGGCCGACCGTTACGAGGTCGAGATGCCGATCGCCCATGCGGTGTTTTCAATATTGTACGAGAATGTAGCGCCGGCGCAGGCGCTTACCCGGCTGATGGCCCGGGATCCGAAACCCGAACGCTGGAGCTGATCACGTTGAACGACCGGATCGCTGCAAAAGAGTACTATTCGATCGGAGAAGTCTGTGAGATTACGGACCTCAAGCCTCATGTCCTCCGCTATTGGGAGAGCCAGTTTCCGGTCCTGAAGCCCACGAAGAACGCTGCCGGAAACCGGGTCTACAAGCGTCGTGACATCAAGCTCGTACAGCTTCTGCGCCATTTTCTGTATGCAGAGAAATACACGATCGAGGGAGCCCGGCAGAAACTGGATCAGCTGCGCAAGCAGGGAAAGCTGGCCAAGGCGTCCCGTGTGGCTTTGGAGGCTGAGACGGTAGGAGATCTGCGCCGAGAGGTCGATTCGTTGGTGGCCGTCCTCGGCTCCATTTGAGCGGTCGGCGATCTTTCCACACGAGCATGAGCTCCGAGCAGGAGGCCCGGCGCTTGCGCTTCCTCTGCACGAACGACGACGGCATCCACGCGCCGGGACTGGCCTTGTTGTCCGAGGTGGCGGGCCGACTCGGCGATGTGTTCGTGGTCGCACCGGATCGTCAACGGAGCGGCAGCAGCCATTCGCTGACGCTCAACAGTCCCCTGCGAGCCACGCCAGTGGGAGAGAATCGCCTCTCGCTGGATGGGACGCCGACCGACTGCGTCCTTGTCGCCGTGAACCTTCTCTGCGAGCAGGATCCGCACTTCGTCCTCTCCGGTGTGAACCATGGCGCGAACATGGGCGAAGACGTGCTCTACTCGGGAACGGTGGCCGCGGCGATGGAGGGCACGATCCTCGGCATACCGGCAATCGCCGTGTCTTTTGTAGGGCGCGACGATGAGCTGCTGCGCGGATATGCTGACCTGTTGGAGCGGCTTCTGGTTCATCTGGTCCGCCGGGAGGATTTCCCGGACGAGACCTTCTTCAACGTCAACCTCCCCGATGTGCCGGCGGAGGACGTCCAGGGCTACCGGATCACGACCCTCGGCCGCCGCAAATACTCCGACTCACTAAGGCGTGACCAGGATCCGGCAGGCCACGAGTTCTTCTGGATCGGCGGAGGGACGACCCGCTGGAAGGGAAGGCCGGACTCGGATTTCCGCGCGGTGGAATCGGGCTGCATATCCATCACTCCCATGCACCTCGACCTGACGAATTTCGAGCTGATCGAGGAGGTGAGCCGGTGGCCGCTCAAGCCGTGACCGGCGCGTACCTCCGTGACCGTCAGCGGTTGGTGGAGGAGTTGCAGAACGCCGGAATCGAAGATCTGGCGATACTCCATGCCTTCGCGGTCATCCCTCGCCACCGCTTCGTCCCTGAAGCCGTCCGACACCAGGCGTACATGAACATGGCCCTCCCGATCGGACACGGCCAGACGATATCGCGGCCGGGTGTTCACGCCCTGCATCTTTCGCTCAGCGAGCTGCGCGGCGACGAGTCGGTCCTCGAGATCGGGACCGGATCGGGCTTTCAGACTGCGCTGCTGTCTCTCCTGGCACGGGTCGTGTATTCGATCGATCGGATTCCGGAGCTGGCAGAGGAGGCTCGGCAGCGGTTGGACGATATCGGAGTGAGCAACGTGCACGTGAAGAGCGACGATGGAAGCCAAGGCTGGCCGGAGAAGGCGCCGTTCGATGTGATTCTAATCGGGGCCGCGTCTCCCGAGCTTCCGGTGCATCTATACGACCAGCTCGCCCCGGGCGGCCGTCTGTTGGTCCCCGTTGGTGGCGGCGAGAGCCAGGAGCTCGTCCGGGTCCGATCCCGGGATGGTGGTCTCGAGACCGTCGCGCTGGACCGTGCGCGCTTCGTTCCTCTGATCGGGGAGCACGGATGGTGAGCCCGAACGGAGCCATTGACAGGGAAGGGGAGCCGGCAAAGCGCCCTGGCCCTTTCCGACGGCTGTATCACTGGGTCCTGGCGTGGGCTCACCGGCCTGGTGGTCCCGCGGCTCTATTCGGCATCGCGACGCTGGAGTCGTTCATCTTCCCGATTCCGCCAGACGTGCTCCTCATCCCGCTAGCCCTCGGTAATCCACGGCGCGCCCTGCGGTTTGCCGCGATCTGCACGGTGGGTTCGGTTCTGGGGGCAATGCTCGGTTATCTGATGGGAGTGGGTCTCTACGAGAGCATGGGGAAGCCGATCCTGGACCTCTACGGATACACGGACGAGTATGTGGCGATCGGGAAGGCCTATCGCGAGAACCTCGTGCTTGCCCTCGGAACGGCCGGCTTTACTCCGATCCCCTTCAAGGTGTTTACGATCGCGGCTGGCGGCTTCCAGGTACCCTTCTTTTCCTTTGTAGTGATCACGGCCGTCAGCCGGGGGATGCGCTTCTTCCTCGTCGGCGGCTTGATTCGGGCGTTCGGTGAGCCGATCCGCGACTTCATCGAACGCTATCTGAACCTCTTGACCATCCTGTTCGCCGTTCTGTTGATCGGCGGTTTCGTGCTCCTCGGGGTACTCGGCTCACGTTGACGCTCCCTTCCTCGGCCCGGTAGCTTCCTGTGCCCTGTACCAACGAACGGATGAGCCGATAGTGGAGAAGGATCGAGCGTGGTCGAACAGATGAGTGCCGAGGTTATTCCTCCGAGGGCTGCAGAGGTCGCCGAGCGCGTCAGAAGGCGCCTCCGGGATTTCCCCGATTTCCCGCGTCCGGGGATCCTGTTTCGGGACGTGATGCCTCTCTTTCAGGATTCTGCGCTCTTCGAGGACGTCATCGAGGTTCTCGCAGAGCACGCCGTTGCCCTCGGTACAGACAAGATCGCGGGAATCGAGTCGCGGGGGTTCCTGTTTGGCGTTCCCATCTCCCTACGGCTCGGAATCCCGTTCGTCGCGGTGCGCAAGAAGGGTAAGCTTCCGGGAGAGACGATCGCGGCTGAGTACGCGCTCGAGTACGGCAACTCACATTTGGAGTTGCAGGCCGATGCCGTTCGACCGGGCGAGCGCGTCCTGATCGTCGATGATCTGCTCGCGACCGGCGGAACGGCGGCCGCAACCGCCTCGTTGGTGGAAGAGCTTGGCGGGACAGTCGCCGGTCTTCAGGTGCTAGTCGAGCTGGAGGCACTATCGGGGCGTGACGCGGTAGACTCACATAGCGTGTTTGCCCTTCTAACGTTATAGCATATCACGTAAACCCCATTGTGAAGCATAGAGCCTAGATGCCTGGAGCCGTAGCCAAAAAGAAGCGCAAGGACGAGCTGTCGCAGGAGGACCGATTCCTCCAGTTCGTCGAGGAATTCACCGCTTGGGCCCAGGTACACACGCGCGCCGTGATCTTTGGGATCCTGGCCCTGGTCATCGTCGTGGTCGGCATTGGGTACTACCGAAGCTACCAGCAGAGCCTCCGAACGAGGGCGGCGATCGAGTTGAACCAACTGCGCGCTTCATTGATTCCGGCCGACGCGGTGCCGCGTCTCGCGGGCTTCGTGGCCCGATACGATGGGACGCCTTCTGCGGACGAGGGACGGGTGCTTCTGGCTAGAATGCACTACCAGGCGGGCCGGCCTGGGGACGTGATCGAGGTCCTGGATCCGCTGGCGTCTGAGCCGATCGATCACCCGCTCGGCTACGTGACGGCCACCCTCCTGGCGGAAGCCTACAAGGATTTCGGCGATTCCGACCGGGCTCTCCGTAAGCTCGATGAGATCGCCGCGGGTGCCTACGTACCGTACCAAAGGCACCGCGCCCTGGCAGAGAAGGGAAGGCTCCTGGCCGAATTGGGGAGATACGAGGAGTCGGCCGCGGCGTATCGCCTCCTGGCGGAGGATGAAGGAGCAGCCGACGATCTATATCGGGTCCGGCTGGGCGAAGTGCAGGCGCTCATGGCGTCGGGCTCGGCGGCCGAGCCCTCTGAAGTCTCTTTTTCGGCTCCGCCGCTCAGCACGCCTGATCCATCGGCGGCCTCCGATGGTCTCGAGCCCGATTCCGTTCCCATACCGGCCGACAGCGCTCCGTCGGATTCCGTCCCCGCTTCCTCGGACGATTCCCCTTAGCGACCGGCTCCACGCCGCCCTCGGGCGCGAATAAGCTCCTGCCAGTCCCGCCTTCTGAGCACTTTTTCGCGTTCAGGGCCCCGTCTGGGCGGTTTTTGGAGGGTATTTCTCCACCCCTGCTTTGGCGAACCGCGTACGGCGCATAATGTACATTATGTAAACTTGCAGGAAACGCTCAAGGAACAAAGGCCCGTCCCCTGTTCGTGAAAAGGTGTATTCCCGGAGGTGGGGAGGGTGTACTAAAGCTGTCTGAAGATGGCCCGAAGACGGAGCCACCAGACGCGCCATATCGCTTCGCGCACGATGGCGCCGGACATCTTGCTCTCCCCCTCGTGCCGCTCGACGAAGACGATCGGAATCTCGGAGACGTCGAAGCCCGCCTTCCAGGCCCGGTAGTTCATCTCGATCTGGAACGTGTAGCCGCTAGATGCCACGCGGTCGAAGTCGAGGGCCTCGAGGACGGCGCGACGGAAGCACTTGAAGCCGCTGGTGCTGTCCGTGAGCCGGAGACCGGTGCTCCAGCGGGCGTACTTGTTGGCGAAATAGCTGAGCAGGAGCCGCGACATCGGCCAGTTTATGACGTTGACGCCGCGGAGGTAACGTGATCCTACCACGAGATCGTGTGATTCGATTGCGACCAGAAAGTCGGTCAGGTGCTTGGGATCGTGCGAAAGGTCCGCATCCATCTCGATGAGGAATTCATAGCCGCGCGCCAGACCCTCGGAGAAACCAGCCAGATACGCCGAGCCGAGGCCGAGCTTTCCCTCTCGGTGGAGGACCGAGATCCGGTCGCTATCTCCCGCGAGGCGATCGGCGATCTCGCCCGTGCCGTCCGGCGACGCGTCATCCACGATCAGGAGGTCAAGTCTCTCATCCTGCGCGAGAATTCGCGGCACGATCTTGGCGAGGCTCTCCAGCTCGTTGTAGGTCGGGAGAACGACCAGGGCTCTGCCCCGCCCTCTGAGGTCCGTCGTTCGGTTCGTGGATTCGCTCATGGAGCGTCGCTCTCTCGGCGGAGGGTTTCACGGGCCTCGGCGTTGCGCCATGCTGCGGCGACCGCGAACGCGACGAGCTCCGACACGATCGTCCAGATCCGCGCGGCGACCGCGATGACCGCGGCCACGGAAGCCGGAAGCGGAGTCAGCGAAGCGATCAACAGGATCATGGCTCCCTCTCGTACGACGAGTCCGCCGGGCGTCACGAAAGCCAGATAGCCTGCTACGTAGCTGGCGGCAAAGACACCCGTGAGCGTCCAGATGTCGGCGAAGCCCGGTCCCGCGAAGGCGGCCACGAGGCACCAAAGGCCGGCTCCGTATATCCACCACGCGGCCATCAAGGCTGCGCCGAGCGCCCAGGTCGCCCCTCCCCTTCCAGCCCGTCCCTCCTCGATCAACGCGGTGACCTCTGGGCCATTCTCGCCCAGAAGCCGGGCCAGCCAGCCAGTGGCTCGGCGGAGCACGGCCGGGTGAAGGAGCACGACCAGCCCGATTCCCACGAGGAGCGCGAGAAGCGGTGACCCGCCGAAGGCCAGGCCGATACGTCCCCGAAGCGTGAGCAAGGCCGCCGTAACGCCCGTCAGCAATACGACGATCTGAAACACTAGCGCCGACACGAGGACGACGGAACCGGAACGGCCGCGAGCCCTCATGTAGACGGCGAGTCCGGCTAGCTGCCAGACTTTCCCGGGAATGTAGCGGCCCAGGTTGGCGCCCACCCAGGCGGCAGCCCCCTCCGCCTGGCCGATCGGCTCACCGAGGCGACCGGTCAGCCATGTCCATAGCCCGGCCATTCCCAGGAGGTTCACCGTCCCGAGCAGCAGCGCCGCTGCCAGCCAGGACACGCGAATTTGCCAGGCGAGGTCGATCGTTCCTCTCAGCTGGGTGAACGCACTCAACTGGTCGAAGAGCGACAGACCGACGAAGAGGAGAGAGAGCAGGAGAAAGCCCGCGACCGCGAACCGCTTCCAGGTGCCGTTCACACGCCACCGCTCCGATCGGCCGTCTTGCGGCGATTCCGAAATGCCAGCGCAGCTCCCGCGAGCAAGGTGAGAATGACCGTCACGGCCGAGAGCGTTCCGCCGATGAGAAGCTCGGTCGACCGGTAGCGGAAGACTAGCTCGTGCTCTCCTTCAGGGACGACGACGCCGCGAAACGCCACATTCGTCCTGTATATCGGAGCGGGCTCGTCATCGATCCAGGCTTGCCAACTCGGATGGTAGATCTCGCTTACGACCAAGAGGCCCGGCTGATCGGCAGATACTGCGAGCGAGACCTCGTTCGGGCTGTACGATTTGATGCTTGCCTCGCCGCTGCCTGGCACTGGATCGGGCCCGCCGGCTCCCGGCGCTCCGGGATAGTCGCCGGTCTCGACGATCGCCCGCTCTCTGGGGTTCTCGAGAGCCAGCGTCGCGCTCAGGGCGGAAGCGGTGTCTTGGACGGCATCGACCACGGCGGGAAAGAAGGCGTGCGGCGTCGGGTCGGCCAAATGATAGATCCGTCCCTTGAGGCCCTCTCCGGCCGGCGCGAGGAACGGTATGCTCACCTCCTCGGCCATCGTCAGGTACTTGAGGTCGAGCAGCGACCACAACACCCTCCTGCCGCCGAGGTTCGTGTAGTCGATGCCGCCGACGAGTCGCTCGTACCACTTCAGCCGGAAGTTCTGGCTGCCCGTGATCGCCGGGATCCCGTAATACATGAGTTCGTTCGGTCGGTAGGTGTCGGGTAGGGGCCAGGCTCTCTCGCCAAGCGACATCTCGCTGCTCAGAGCCTCTAGCCCCTGATCCACCGGAAGCAGCTGTTCGGCGGGAGCCGAGATCAGATATCGGTTTCCGACGCGACCGAGGTCCAGCGCTCCGAGCAGGAGCAGGCCGGCGCACAGCCACTCCCCCGCCCTTCCCGTCTCGATCGCTCGGGCCGCGGCCAGCACGGCGACCCAGACAACCAATGCCATGAAGCTGCCGTTGCGGAGGGCCGGCGCAACACTCGGCGATGGCTGGCGTGGCCAGCCCGCGGGAAACCAGCCGTTCAGGACCCACCTGATCAGCCCGTCCGGTGCTAGGACGGCCGCGAGGACCGGCAAGAGAAACACGGCGGAGCCGGTGAGCATCCACGTCCACGGCAGTGCTCTTCCCCGCTCACGTGCATCTGCGATCGCCTGCCAGCCGTAGCCGGCGAGCAGGGCCACGGCGAAGGTCACGGGACCCAGCATCATCGCCGGCGCACGAAATCGGCCGATCAGCGGGACGATGTAGAAGGCCAGCCGGTGCACGGGGGTCGCAGCCCCGAGCGCGAACAGCAAACCGAGCGCGGCGGCCGCCGCGAAGAACCACTGGCGCGCCTCAGGCTTGCGGCCAAGGAAACCGATCAGCGCGAGAGCGAGCGGGAGAGCACCGAGGTACTCCGTGTGCAGCTTGAACGGGTTCGTTCCCCAGTACAGGCTCAGCGAGCCGATCAGATCCGGGAGAATCAGGGCGGACAGCTCCTGCGGCGGCAGTGCCCACGAGCTGGCGAACTCGTAGCCCTCTTGGCCAGGTACGCCTCGTACGGCCAGGCCGAGCAGGCTGGCAGTCGGCCACAGCTGAACCGCGCCTACAAGCGCCGCGATCGTGAACGCCAAAACGAGCTTTGCGGTGGGACCGGTGACCGCACGAGGACTACCGGCCTGCCGGTAGCGAAGCCAGAGGGCGAAGGCGGCGTATGCCGCGAGCGCCAACGAAGAAAAGTACATCACCTGAACGTGTGGCGTGAGGATCTGACCCCCGACGGTCAGGCCGAGCAGCAGGAACCATTGGACCTCACCGGTCCGCATGCCCCGCTCGAGCAGGCCGAAGGCAAGCGGGATCAGGACCATCGCGAAGAACCGACCGTCGTGTCCTCCGTACAACGTCGAGACGATGTAGCCGGCGAACATGAACGAGATGCCGACGACAGCAGACGCCCAGCGGCCGAGCTGGAAGGATCGTCCGGCGAAGAAGGCGAAGGCGCCCGCCAGGAAGGTGTGGATGACGAACGTCCAGCCGATCGCCCGATATAGCGGTAGCAGGAGGTAGAGCAGACTCGTCGGGTAGAAGAGCGGCCCCGGGAGGATCGCCAGGAATGGCAGTCCCCCGTACACGAACGGGTTCCACAGCGGAAGACCGCGGCCTGCCCTCAACTCGTCGGTGGCGAACTTACGGAGCTGGAGCGCCTGATCGAGCATGTCCGTGCCGAACAACATGCGATCGGCGTGAAAGACGAAGTCCCGGTAGAAGAACAGAGAGGCGGCGACTACCGCGAGCAGGAAACCGGCGGTGCCCCACCAGGCCGGTCGTTGCCTCTTCCGGCTCAAGCGGGCCTCTCGAGAAGAAAGAACCACTGAGGCGATCCGGCGCGTAGCGCTCCCCGGAGCAGCGCCGACGGCAGAGCGCGAGCCGGCTTCCAGAGGAGCTCCCAGCTTGTCCCCCATGCCGATCCTACAAGCTCGTCCACGGCCCTCCTCGTTATGTCCCGAATCCGAAATCCCGGCGCGGCCATCGCCTTCCAAAGCTGGCGGTAGGTCAGAAAACGGACGTTCTCGTATCGCTCTCCCCTGCCGCTTAGCCGCAGGTATCGGCTTGCGGCGGCCGGCGGAAGCCAGCTGAGAAACGGCAGCCGGTAATGAGGCTCCATTATCGCGTAGCGGTTGCCGGCCGACACGTACGCACGGCCACCGGGCTCGAGCACTCGGTGGGCTTCGCGAAACAGATGCGCCGGATCCGAGACATGCTCGTAGACGTGATTCAGAATCACGAAGTCGAACGAGCCATCGGACACCGGCAGTTGCAGGATGTCCGCCCGAGCCGTTCCGTCCGTCGCGACAAGTGTCGCTGCTGGTAACTCAAAACCGAGTATAGGCTTGCGAAACGCCACCTCCAGTTCATTCTTGATGATGCCGGTGCCCGAACCCAGGTCGGCTATCCGTTCGGCTGATGCGAGCTCATCCCGGCAAAGATGGGCGATGATCCGCGCCTTCGCGCGGCGGCTCGCAATGTACTCTTCGCCGCGCAGGCGGGTCTCGTACCAATCGCTCACGCTCCCTCCGGCAAGCCCGTTCGCCGGGCTATCGCGGAACGGTATACGTTCTCCAGGTCCGCGGCGATGCGTTCCATCGAGAATCGTTCCTCGACAAAGCGACGCCCCTGTCTCGCCACATGGCGGGCGCGCTCCGGGTCGTCCGCGATCGCCTCGATCGTCCGGGCGAGATCGGGCGCATCGCCGGGCCGGGTCAGCCATCCGGTGCGCTCCGGTATCACGATATCGGTGATTCCGCCGACCGCCGATGCGACAACGGGTCGCTCGAAGCCGAGAGCCTCGAGGAGCACGACTCCGAGGCCTTCCGTATCACCCTTGGAATCGACTACGGCCGGCAGCACGAAGATGTCGCAGCTCTCGTAGTGCTCGCGGAGCTTCTCCTCGGAGACATGACCGGCAAACGTTACATGCTCCTCGAGCTCCAGTCTCTCGGCCGCTCGCTCGATGACGGACCGCCACTCGCCTTCGCCTACCAGAGTGAGCTTCGCGGCTCGCCTGCGGCGAACGAGGCTCAAGGCCTCCACCAGATGCTCGACGCCCTTTCGCTCCACCAGGCGGCCGACGAAAAGAAGCTGCAGCGGCTCGGCGGCGGTGAGGTCGAGCGTTGTCCGCCTTCCCTCCCAATTCGGAGCCTCCAGAGCGCTGGCGAACGGTACGATCGACACGTCGCGCTCGGCTCGTTTCGGCAACCGGGATGCGGTCTCGGTGGATATGGCGGTGACCCCGTCTGCCGACCGAACGCTCCAGGAGAGAAGCGGTCTTAGCCACGACATGCGGCGCTCGATCCATCGTATCTCGACACTGTAGTAAGTGCAGACCATCGCTGTCCGGCCCCCGGAGGCAATGCGAGCTGCTGCGCCGAACACGGCGTGAGGCACCGGCCAATGCACGTGCACGACGTCAGGTCGCTGCCGGCCAAGGCGGAGCGATCCCAGGATTCCTCCAGCCATGTAGAGCGGCAACAGGCCTGCATACAGCGGAGAGCGGCCGAGTCGATCGGGTACGGTCTCTTCATGAGTGAGCCTCTCGAGGCCCCGCGGCGCGTAGCGAAAGCGCCGGACATCGATCTCACCCACCCGCTGCGTGCCCAGACCGCGGTATGAGGGAGCAAGGACGGAAGCATCGGCGCCTCGCGCCCGTTGAGCCCTGATCAGAGCTGTGAGCCACGGCGTGATGACGTCATCTTCGTGCCGCTGGAAGGCGGTGACGATATGGACGACGCGCAGCTCGCTCCCGTCCGGGTCGATCATGTTCAGTCGGCCGCCACCGGCTCGGGATCGAACCGAAGCACGAAGGTGGGCGGGTCGCCTCCTTCGTATACGATCTCGAACTTGGGCATGAACTCGCGCAGCATGGGCACCAGATATCGGGCTGTCGTTCCGCTGACTGCATCCACGACGACGTAGTCGGTTCCGAAGGCCTCCAAGCCGTCGAGCACCTCCCGAGTGTCGGTCGAAAAACGGTACACGTCTCCCTGTCGACCCGAGATCCAGAAGAAGATGCGCGGCTTGCGATTGACCACGACAGCGTCCGGGGCCGTCCGGTCGCGAGTCCACTCGGCCGCACGGTAGAAGCTGGCGAAAGCAGGAGGGTCGCAGGGAGCTCCGGCACGGTAATCGGCCAAACAGCGGATCCGGTCCGGGGCCACGGCGAGAACGCTGCTGGCCGCACCGATGCCGACGATCGCGATGAGAGCCACGACTGGAGCCGCTCCAATCCAGCGTAGGCTCGATCTGGCGGCGAGCCCTTCCCCGAGCGTGGACACCCCAGCGGCCGCATACGCCAGGAGGAGAGGAAGCATGGGAAGGAGAAACCTCTGATCAGTCCACACGGGCGGCCAAAGAACCAACATGAACGCGTAGAGCACCGTGAACAGCTCCGCCGGACCGAGACGGCTCATCGAGCGACGCGCCCAGCCGGCGAAGGCGAGCCCCGCGAGCATCAGCCCCAGCAACGCGAGGAGGGCGCCGGGTTCGGAAGTCACCCCGACTCGCCCGACCAACGCAGTCGGCAGCACACCGGTCACGTATGTCCATGCGTTGTCCGTGGCTCTGACGAGCAGGTCGCTTGCGCCCGCCGAGCCCAGAGCCGGGTCGTAGGGGTTCAGCAGCAGCATCTCCTCGAGGTAGGTAGGAGCGGCGTCGCCGGCTGCGTCTACCACCCTCCCCTGATACGTCCCCCAGCCTCCCGCGACCACGAGAGCCACGGCGGCCGAGAGGCCGGCTCGTTTCCATTGCCGCGCGAGCGCGAAGGAGAGAACGGCCGCGCCGAGGAGGGGAAGCCCTGCCGTTCGCGTAAGAAAGGCTCCGCCGGCCCCGACGAGGCCCACGGAGAACGCGATCCGCGCGTCACTCCTCCCGTTGCCCCGCGAAATGCCACTCGAGCAGCGCTCCAGGCCGATTAGAGATGCGGTCACCAGCACCACGAAGAGGGCTTCCGAAAGCACCCAGTGCGAATAGTCCAGCAGCACCGGCGAGACGGCGAACAGCCCGGCCGCGACCGCAGCGGAGCGGCGATCGATCAGGCGGCCGACCAGACAGTAGGTCAGCCATACCGAGAGCGTCGTCAGGGCCAGGGATGCAAGCTTGAAGAGCTGCAAAGCCCCGAGCGGCGTCAGAACGGCAAGGAGGAGCGGGTAAAGCGGCGGATACTTCGTGTGGAGCGGCCGGCTGGGAAGATAGATGTCCCGATATCCCTCCCCGGAGGCCAGCGCGTCGCCGAGGATCATGTAGCCGGCGTTGTCTCCGCCGGGAAACAGAATCGGTTCGAAGAGAAGTAGGCCGAGAAGGAGATGGAGCCCGGCGAGCGCGAGTCCGGTTGCCGAGCCTCCGCCCGGCCGCTCGTTCACTTCCGCAGGTCTCGTCTCAACGCGTCGACTTCGCTTCGAAGACCGGCGATCAGCTCCGCGAGGAAGCCGAGTACGAAGAGCATCAGTCCTACCACAACGAGGAGCAGCACAAGCGTCAGGAGAGGCCGGTAGCCCTGACCAACCACGAAGCGAAGGTAGACGGCGACGGCACCGGTGAGCGCTCCTAGTCCCAGAAGAAGGAGGCCGGTCATGCCAAAGAAGAGGAGTGGCTTGCGGCCGAACACCAGCTGAAACCAGACGGCGAACAGGTCCAGCGTGCCAACGAGAATACGCTGCCGGCCAGCGTATTTGGACACGCCATGCCTGCGAGGAAATAGCTGAATGTCGATCTCGCTCAATCGAAATCCATGGGCATGTGCGAGCACGACGAGATATCGGTGCCAGTCGTCCCGAAGCTCCATCTCCTCGAGCACTTCCCTGCGGAACGCTTTCATGGAGTTCAAGTCCCGCACCGGGACACGGAAGACGAGGCGTGAGAGCCGGTTGTAGATGCCGGAGACGAGCTTCTTCTTGTAGCGGCCCACCTTTCGACCAGTGACCACGTCCGAGCCCGCCTCCAGAGCCTCCACGAAGCGCGCGATCTCCTCGGGAGAGTGCTGCAAGTCCGCATCGAACAGGACGAGATAGTCTCCCCGCGCCTGCTGTGCGCCGGTGAGCATCGCCTCGGTCTTCCCGCGGTTCCTTCGGTGCTTCAGGAATTGGACGTCGGTGAGCCCGGCTTCGGAGGCTGCGTGTCGCGCTGCCTCCGTGGTGCCATCGGTCGAGCCGTCATCAACCAAGATGATCTCGGCATCCAAGCCGTCGGACCGGAGTGCCGTCGCCAGCTCGGCGAACAGATTCGGCATGTTGTCCGCCTCGTCGAAGGCGGGCACGATAACCGAGGTTTTCTTACTGGTCGGGAGTTGCGTCACACCCGCTTGCGCATGCGTGCGGAAAGGATGCCGAGTTGGTCGCGGTACTTTGCGACCGTGCGTCGAGCGATTTGTACGCCCTCGCCCTTGAGGATGTCGACGATTGCTTGATCGGTCAACGGCCGTTTCTGGTCTTCGTCGTCGACGAGCTTCTTGATGCGGGCCCGGATTCCACGCGCGGAGACATCTTCGCCGTAGTCCGTCGAGAGGCCGCTCGAAAAGAAGAACTTGAGGGGATAGACGCCCCGCGGCGTCTGCACGTACTTGCCGTTCGTCACTCGGGAAACGGTGGATTCGTGCATGTCGATGTGCTCGGCAACCTCCCGAAGGGTCAGCGGCTTCAGGTACTCGACCCCCTTCTCGAAGAACTCGCGCTGCCGGTCCACGATGAAGTTCATCACCTTGAGCATCGTCTGCCGTCGCTGCTCGATGGCCTGGATCATCCACTGCGCGCTGTTGAGCTTCTTGGCGATGAAGGTCTTGTTGTCGCCGGTGAACTGGTTCTTGTCGCGGGCTACTTCCCGGTACGCCTGAGAGAGCTTGAGCCGGGGAAGCGATGTGTCGTTGTGGAACACGTAGTATTGATCGTCGATCTTCTCAACCACCAAGTCCGGGATCACGTAATCGTCGTTCGTGTCGGCATGCTTCAACCCCGGCTTCGGGTCGAGCTTGGCGATTTGATCCGCGGCCGTCTGCACCTCTATGGGAGAGATCCCGTGCTCCTTCGACAGCTCGCTCCACCGGTGGTTTACGAGCTCATCGAAGTGATCGCGAACGATCCCAAAGGCCAACGTCTCGATTTCATCACGGTCGCGCAGCTGCAGGAGAAGGCATTCGCGTAGGTTGCGTGCGCCCACTCCGCTGGGCTCGAGATTCTGGATCATGGCGAGGAGCCGCTCGCCGTCCTCGAGAGTGAACGGATCCGCGCTTTCTTCTTCTCCGGCACCGATCTCGAGGAGGTACGCATTCAGCGATTCGACAACCTCTTCCAGGGAGCAGGTAAGGAAGCCCTCCCGGTCGATGTTGCCGATGATCTCCTCCCCGAGGATCAGATCCCTCGGCTCCAGAGGAAGAAGCTGAAGCTGGTCGCGCAGAAAATCCCACAGATCACGTGAGTTGGCGGGCGTCGGGCGATAGAACTCGCGCTCTTCGTACTCGGCGCGCCGGCCACCGACCTCGAATCCGTTGAGGAGGATCTCCTCCCAGTCGATCTCATCCTCTTCTTCTTCTTCTTCGGCCGTCTCCTCCTCGAGATCATCCTCCACCGGTTCGGTGAGGTCGAGAAACGGGTTGTTCTCCAGCTCCTGCTTCAGATGCTGCTGAAGGTCGAGAAGGGGCATGTACAGGAGATCCATCGCCTGGTAGAGGCGTGGATTCACCTTCAGCTCTTGCCGAAGGCGCGGCACCTGGCTCAGACCAAATCGTGCTTCGGCCATGATCTCACAGTCGGCGCTTACGCGCCTCTGATGGTCTGTTTTCGGTGAGAATCACCGGTTGAAACCGCCGCTACTGCCGCTCCCTGCAATAAAATATGGCATTGCGCGGGTCGCGGCACGCCCTTTGCTGGGCCGCCGCGGGATAAGCGCAAGGAGGGTGCCGCAGGTCCGGTGCTAGAGCCGGAAGTCCTGTCCGAGATACATCTGCCGGGCCTTCGGATCGTTCACCAGACGCTCGGCCGATCCTTCGATGTGGATCTGGCCGTTGAACATGATGTAAGCCCGATCGGTGATCGACAGCGTCTCGCGCACGTTGTGGTCTGTGATCAGGACCCCGAGGCCGCGTGCCCTCAGCTCTGCGACGATTCGCTGGATGTCGTCGACCGCGATCGGATCGACTCCGGCGAACGGCTCGTCAAGCAGCATGAACTTGGGGTCGGTCACCAACGCCCGCGTGATCTCGAGTCGTCTCCGCTCTCCGCCCGACAGAGCGTAAGCCGGTTGCTTGCGCAGATGCGAGAGCCCCAGCTCGTTCAACAGCTGCGTCAGACGGTGTTCTCGCTCTTCAGGCGTGAGCTGGAGGGTCTCCAGGATGGCCATGACGTTGTCCTCGACGGACAGACGTCGAAAGACCGAAGGCTCTTGAGACAGGTAGCCGATGCCGTCCCGCGCCCGCCGGTACATCGGCACGGAGGTGATCCGTTGATCGTCGAGAAAGACCTCGCCCTCATCCGCCGCCAACAGGCCGACGATCATATAGAACGTCGTCGTCTTCCCTGCCCCGTTCGGACCCAGCAGGCCGACGATTTCGCCCTGCTCGAGTCTCAGGTCGACGTCGTCCACCACCCGGCGGCGCTTGAAGGCCTTCACCAGGCCCTGGGCTCGAAGGACACTGGCACCGGCCACCCGCTCTGCAGCTCTTAGATCGGCCGCCGGAGGACGGACGCGGACAACCGGTGGTTCCAGCGGAATGCTCGGCCGCCCATCCGTTGCCGGTTCCGCGGGCGGCGCCGTGTACGGCTCGGGCCGGTACGGTGGCGCCTCCACCGTGGTCGCCGAAGCGCCGGGTCGTTCGGGATCCAACGGGGCGAACGGGTCGAACGGAAAAGTCAACGCTCGCCTCGATTCGGCGGCTCGGCGTCGGGGTCTTCCGGTGGCTCGGCGTCGGGGTCCTCCGGTGGCTCGGCATCGCCTCCTTCGGGCGGTTCGGTCGCTGGAGTCTCGGACGGCTGGGTCTCCGCAGGTTCGGGCTGCGCGGTTTCGCCTCCCACTCCGGGAAAGCCGACGTCCCCGGGCTGGCCGGGCTCGAGATAGACCCCGATCGCCCGCT
The DNA here is from genome assembly GCA_039589875.1 of Gemmatimonadota bacterium. Taxonomy (GTDB): domain Bacteria; phylum Gemmatimonadota; class Gemmatimonadetes; order Palauibacterales; family Palauibacteraceae. The sequence goes on along the minus strand of JBDHGL010000009.1, from coordinate 69,862 downwards.
CGGCATTGACCCTATGCGCCCGTCCTTCCTCGAACTGGATCTCGATCCGCTTGCCGATCAGGTAGTTGCGCGACGGCGCTGCGGCATCGCCCACCACCCGGTAAAGCGAGCGGGCATCCCCTCTCGCCAGCAATCTCTCGATCCGTTGTTCGGCGGAATCGGCTGGCTCGGGGCTCGCCCTCGGAGCTTCGGTAGGGGGCCCGAGCTGAGCGTCCGACCCCTCCGCGGGCATCCCGTTTTGCTCGAACACGATGACGAGGGTATCGCCGATGATCCAGTTGCCGCCGCCCGTGGTGCGCGCAGGCTCTCCTGCCGCCAGGTCGATGCTGTCGACCTCGACCGCGCTGCTTAGCCCGACCGCGATGATCGAATCCAGGCGACCGGCCGTCGCCGCGACCCTCAACGAGTCGGAGGCGAGCACGTAGGGAGAAGACGCAGCTAGCGAACGTCCGGAGCCGTATGCCCACACCTCGTCGAGCTCGTTGTCCGCGAGGTGCGCTTTGATCTCGTCGGACCTGATCCGAAATTGTTCGCCGACCGCTCGCCCGCTGCCGATCGCGTGGACTACGTCCAGCACATCTTCGCTGAAGCGGAGCCGTATGCTGTCGCCCTCGAGCTCGAGGTCTTCCTGTCGAGCCAGAGCCGAACCGTAGAGTGAGCCGGTGCCCTCGTCCATGTCGAAGAAGGAGCTGTCCGCCTCTGCGTAGACGTCCGGTCGCTCAATGATCACGTCGCCCCAAGCCCAGGCCACTCGTTCGCCGAACATATCGACCCGCTCGGCGTCGACATCCACCGGCTTGCCCTCCTGGCCCGGCTCCGGCAGCAGAAGCATGTGGGGACGGCCCGTGGCCGTCGTCCGCTCGGCAACTCCCGAGACCGCTCGTAGAAAGGTGACGTGGGGCCCGCGAAGCGTGGAGCTGGATGCGATTCGGGTGAGGACGACGTCGCCTGTGGCGATCATCCGATCGTCGTCCTCGTAAAAGTCGAGCCGGTGCGATTCCAGGGTGCGGATCGTGTCTCGATAGCGCACGTTCCCGAACATTTCGACTCGCCGATCGAGATCGAACCTGACGGCACTATCCGCAGTCATCGTGGCCGTCCCACAGGTCCAGCGCATGCCGCCCCACACGTGAGTCACGTAGGCGTCTTCCTCGCTGCTGACCCGCAGGCTGATGCTCTCGGTGCGGCCGGTCGGCGTCATTACGAGGGTGCAGCCGCCCGAACTCTCCGCCTCCTGCGCACCGAGGGGCAAAGACGGTACGAGGACGATCGCTGCCAGAAGAAGCGCTGTCTGAGTCGCGGGGAGAGGGCTGTTCGAGGCTGTGGGACGCGGGTAGCTCACGGCGAGCTACGGCGTGGCGTTATGGCGGATGGTCGGGTTACGCGAACCGTGTCCAAACCCGGGTCCGACACAAATCCCTGGCCTCGGATCGTGTTGGTGCCCTGATACAGGACGAAATCGACGTCGCTGTGTAGCTCGTCCGGCGCAGCGAGATAGTAGAGCGTCTCGGTTTCGAGTCTCTCGGACTGCTCTCGATTGACCACAACGACTCGCCCGGTCGCTTCCATGTCTTCGGTCTCTAGGTCGACGATGCCTTCGGTGGCCCTCAGCACGGACACCTCCTCGCCCACGTCGCCGAAAAAGTGTACCCGGACGCCGCGGAACCGAACGCGGGACTCGGCCTCCAGAAAGAAGGCGGTGTCCGCCGCGATCTGGGCGCGACGCACACCGTCGGAGGTGAGGATATGGCGGACGCCGACGGCGACCTGGTCCGCACCCAGTTCCAGAAGGTCAGAGCTGGCTACGACAGCGGAGTCATCCCCCTCACAGGCCACCACCGATAGCCAGAGCAGTGTACAGATGGCCCGTCGATGCGGCCGAGACTCGGAGTCGGGCAACGGAGGGGTGGTCAGCGAGTGGCGCCGACCGTCTCCTCTGAAGAAGCGGTTTCCCTCTCGGAGGCCGGTTCGTCGGTTTCCCGCCGGTCCCGGCTCTGGTCGGCGCGGTCCTTGGCGGCCGCGACGAAGGTGGTGAACAGTGGGTGCGGTGACGTCGGCCGCGAACGAAGCTCGGGGTGAAACTGCGTTGCCACGAAAAACGGATGGTCCGAGAGCTCCACGATCTCGACGAGTCCTCCGTCCGGCGAGAGTCCGCTGAACCGCATACCGCTTTTTGCCAGGTCTTCGCGATACTCGTTGTTCACCTCGTACCGGTGCCGGTGTCTCTCCGAGACTTCCGGAGCCCCGTAGATGCTCCGCGCGATCGATCCATCCTGCAGGCGGCACGGGTATGCTCCCAACCGCATCGTGCCCCCCATCTCGGTCACGTTGTACTGAGCGTCCATGAGGGAGATCACCGGGTCGGCCGTTTCCTTATCGAATTCGTGCGAATGAGAGTCTTCGAGACCGCAGACGTTTCTGGCGAACTCGATGATGGCGCACTGGAGGCCCAGACAGATGCCGAGGAACGGAACTTGGTTGTTTCGCGCGTACTCGACGGCATCCACCATACCGTCCGTGCCTCGGATTCCGAACCCGCCCGGGATGAGCAGTCCGGAGTAGGCATATAGAAAATCTCGCCCTCGAACCTCGAGCTCCTCCGATGAGATCCAGTCGATCTCTACACCGACGTCGTTGGCAATCCCTCCATGAACGAGCGCCTCGGCGATCGACTTATAGGCGTCTGCGAGCGCCGTGTACTTGCCTACGACGGCAATCCGCACGCTGCCGCTCTCCGGCCTTTTGATCCGCTCGACCATAGCGGTCCAATCCGACAAGTCCGGCTCCGGCGCTTCGAGCGCCAACAGGTCGATGATGTGGTCGTCCAGATGCTGTTCTCGGTAGCGCAGCGGAACCTCGTAGATCGTCTCTACATCACGTGATTCGATCACGTGGCCGACATCGACGTTGCAGAAGCGGGCGATCTTTCGTCGGGTTTCGTCTGTCAGGGGATGCTCGGTCCGACAGATCAGGATGTCTGGCTGAATCCCGGTCTCCATGAGCTCCCTGACGGAGTGCTGGGTGGGTTTGGTTTTCAGCTCGCCGGCCGCCGCGATGTAGGGCACCAGGGTCAGATGAACGAACAGCGTGTTTTCCTTACCGACGTCCTGGCGGAACTGGCGCAGCGCCTCGAGGAACGGGAGCGACTCGATGTCGCCGACTGTTCCCCCGATCTCCGTGATGATCACATCGTGGTTCGGAGCGAGCCGACGAAGGTAGGCCTTGATCTGATCGGTCACATGCGGGATTACCTGAACGGTGGAGCCGAGGAAATCGCCCCGACGCTCCTTGGTAAGGATATCCTGGTAGATCCGTCCGGTGGTGACGTTGTTGGCCTGCGATAGTGACTCGCCGATAAAGCGCTCGTAGTGGCCGAGGTCGAGATCCGTTTCGGCTCCGTCGTCGGTGACGTAGACCTCGCCGTGCTGAAACGGCGACATCGTTCCGGGATCCACATTGATGTAGGGATCGAACTTCTGGATCGTAACCGCGAGCCCTCGCTCGACCAGCAACCGCCCGATGGAAGAGGCAGCGATCCCCTTCCCCAGCGAGGACACAACCCCTCCGGTGACGAAGATGTACCGCGTCGGCGATGCGTCAGACATTTACGCTTCCTCTCGGGTTGGGTCCGGCAACGATCGTAATACCGACGAACCCGCAGGGCGTGCCGTCGATGACCGTTGTCTAAACTGGGTAGCGGTGAAAGAGGCGCGTGCAGATGAGCCTGGCAGGAAGCAGCACAGGATCGGCATCGTAGCGTAGCAAACGCGCGTCAGACATGGGTGTCTCACGCACGGCAAATTAATCGCGTCGGGCGCGTCGGTCAAAGAATTGGATTTTCGTAGGCTCCGGGTCTACGGTACGACGATACCGCCCTTGCGGTCCCCACTCAGAACGAGCTCTGCCACTACCCTTCCGGTTCTCGGGTCGATCGCCACACCCGCCTCTGCGAAGAAGACCCGAATTCCGAATATCAGATTGGATTCGAAGCCCGATGACCCTCCGTCGTTCCAGACTGCCCCTCCCCGGGCGTGCGCGACGAAATTGATCATCGCCGATTCGGATGCCCAGGGAAGCAGCGGCACGAAATAGGAAACACCGCCGAACAGCAGGCGGGGGCCACGAAACTCGACGGCCGTGAACGTGGGTAGCGTGCCGACGCCGCCGAAGGCGGACCAGCGCTGTCGAGGTAGGCTGCCGGCCAGATCCCCTCGTGCCTCCAGGAATAGCTTCAGCTGCTGCCCAGCCACGGTCGGATGATCCCACCGCGCTCGTAGCTCGGCCAGCAGGAACGAGAAGTCTCCTGCCAGGCTCTCCGTAGCTCCCTCGAGGGTAACGGCCGCGTCGACGCCGGGCTCGCCCCTCTTCCTCCGGTGGGTGAGCGAGAAGATCCCCGAGACCGTCTCGCCTGGGTCGATCGGTGGGTTCGCCTGCACCGAATCGTTCGGGAAAAGCACGAAGTAATCTCGAGCCTGAAGGCTGTCGGCGTCTTCCCACTGAAACGTGAAGGACGGGGACAGGCCCGGATCGGGCGGCCGCTCGATGGTCACCGATGCCCGGTCGGCCAGGTAGTAATTGCGCACATCTTCGCCGGCGAAAAAGTAGCTGAGCGAGTTGACCAGCGTGCCCCAGATCCACCCCTCGTTGTTCAGGGTCGCCCGCTCGATCTCCCACCCGAACTGCAGCTTCCGGCTCGGATACCAGAACTGGCGAACGCTACCGTCGAACTGGGCTGGGCCGGTCTTGAACCGTCCGTCGAACGAAAGGTCGGGCCGCCAGTCCCATCCCGTGACGCGGAGGGTCGCGCCCCACGAGAGCGTGACGGCGTCAACGCGCTGATAGGTGGGGACCCCGAACCCGTAGAGTCCGTGGAACTCGAAAACGGGAAGAGGCTCCTCCGAAAAGTAGATGAGGTAGCCCCCGTCATCGGGCAGTACCGACAAAGCCACGCTAGGGCGGTACTCGACCTCCCCTTCGACGGTGGCTAGGCTCGAGCTGTAGTATCCTCCGCCGATGACGACCAAATCTCCCTCGATCACTGCTCCCGGTCGCAGGAAGAGATCACCATCCACCACGAACACGCTTCCAGTAACGGTGCCCGCGATTCGCACGGCGCCCTCGAGCACGAGAAGGTCTCCGTCGACGACTTGGTCCTGCGTGACCACGCTATCCCGGGTCCAGAGCGCGTAGCTGCCTTCGAGAAACTCAGAGAGCCGTTCGTCGATCTCCTCGCCGGAGCGCGGCTCGAAGCGAACCTGGCGCTGCTGGCCGAACAGCGCGGAGGGCGCAAGGCAGAGCCCCAGGCCGAGCAGCAGGAGTTTGCCGGGGTACCTTGCCGGGGTCGGGCTGAGGACCCCTCGGGCACGGCTTAGGGCCATTTCAGGTGCGACGGGTTAGCCGCGCGGGTGATGGGTGCGGTGCACATCCCGAAGATAGGTGCGATCGACGTGGGTGTAGATTTGGGTGGTCGAGATGTCCGAGTGGCCCAGCATTTCCTGCACCGACGCGAGATCGGCTCCCCCCTCGAGCAAATGGGTCGCAAAGCTGTGACGAAGAGTATGGGGCGACACGGGCCTCTCGAGTCCTGCCTGCTTCACATAGCGTTTCACGATTTTCCAGGCGCCCATCCGTCCGAGCGGTCGACCGTTTCGGTTCAGGAATACCGCGCCACCGCTTTGACCGCGCTCCAGGTCGGGCCTAAGCTCGCGAAGGTAGCGCTCGACCGCGGCACGCGCACGGCCGCCGAGAGGAACTAGCCGCTCTTTCGAGCCTTTGCCCAGAACCTGAACGAATCCCTCCTCGAGTCTCAGGTTACGGAGGGTCAGACCGGTGAGCTCCGACACTCTTAGGCCGGCGCCGTAGAGCACCTCGAGAATGGCCAGGTCCCGCATGCCGTATGTCTCCGTTGTTCGGACCGCCTGCAGCAGCTTCTCCACCTCTGCGTGGCTCAGAACTTCAGGCAGCGGCCGGCCGGAGCGCGGCGCCTCTAGCTTCTCCGTCGGATCGCTCGCCACGATTTCTTCAGACACCAGATAGGCAAAGTAGCCGCGCAGCGCCGATAGCTTCCGAGCAATCGTGCTCGGAGCCAATCCGCGCTCGGCGAGGGCGGCCACATGGCCGCGCAGGAGAGCGTAATCCAGATCGGCTGGGTGAAGGGCGCCGCGTGCCTGGGCGAAACGGACGAGCTCGGTACAGTCGCCGAGGTACGATTGGCGTGTGGTCGTAGACACTCCGCGTTCGAACAGCAGGAAATCCGAGAACGGCTCAAGAAGGAACTCCGCCGACTCTCCGCCGGACGCGGATCTCACGGCGGGTCTCGGCGCTCTCTACGGCTTTGCCACCACAGGTAGCCGACTCCGCCGAGCAGGATGAGAGCTGCGACGACGAGACCCGCGTTGAAGGCCGACACGGTGGAGAGGACCTTGGATAGGTTTCTCGAGGCGAACATGCCGACGAACAGAAGAATCCCGTACCACAACGCGGAGGCAACGGATAGCGGAACCGCCGTTCGCCAGAACCCCAGTCGGCTGATTCCCGCGAACGCTGGGACGACAACCCGGAAGACGGGAAAGAAACGGCTTACGAGGATCGTCACCGCGCCGTAACGTCCGTAAAACTCGGAGAGTCGCTCCAGCTGGTGAGGCCGGAGAAGCCAGCGTCCCCATCGGGTTCGGAAGATCGCCCGGCCGTATCGACGTCCCATCATATAGACGAAAAGGGCGATGAGGATGTTCGCCAGCCATGCCGAAGCGAACACCAGGTCGGCGCGCACGATACCCTGGTCGGCGAGCACTCCACCCAACAGCACGAAGGTGTCAGACGGGATCGGCGGGAAGATGTTCTCCACCGCGGCGCCGAGCGCGACGAGCAGATAGACCGTCTCGACCGGAAAGACACCGATCAGGCTGATGAAGCTCTCGAGTTGGGCCGGCATCGCGGTTCTGCTACCCCAAAGCCCTTTCCGCTAGCCGCCCGAGCGAATGCTCGCGTGGAGAGCATCGAGGTCGGCGATCTGGTTCAGAAGGGTTATGGCGATCGCCGCCACACCGCCGTCGGCTTCCAGCCAGGCGGTACGCGGAGCCTGCTTGACCGACACGTTGGCGGGCGCTACGTGAATCGCTCCGGCCAGCTCGTCGCGTAGCCCTGAAAGGTGCGAGATGGATGGCGAGCCGTCAGCCACTAGCGTGATGTCGAGGTTCACCACCTGGTAGTTGTGCCTCTCGATGAGCCGGACGGCTTCCCGCAGGTCTCGTCCTTCGGCCTCGCTGTCAGGAGCAGCTCCGGACGCCTCGGCTTCGAGTCCGGCCGCTCCGGTGAGTGCCTCGACCACGGCGCCGTGGACAACCTGCACGATCGCTTCCGCCGTTCCCTGCGGGCGGTGATCGAAGCCCAGACCTACTCGCATTCGAGACTCCGGCTTGGAGAGCATCCCGCCGCTCGCGGCGGGCGGCGGCTAGAGGAGACCAGCCATCCGTAACATGCGGAGGGCCAGATGTGCGGCGTTGCGGGCGTTATCGATGCCAACGGCGGCGACCGGCACGCCCGGTGGCATCTGCACCGTAGAAAGCAGCGCGTCCAATCCACCTAGCGTGCCACTCGAGATCGGCACGCCGATCACCGGAAGATCGCTATGGGCGGCGACGAAACCCGGGAGGGCCGCTGAGAGCCCGGCGCCACAGATGAGTACGGAAATCCCCTTGTCGCGTGCGCCGGCCGCCAGCTCACGAGTGCGATCGGGTTCCCGGTGGGCGCTCGCGACCGAAATCTCTGCCTCGGCGCCGCCGGCACGAAGCACATCCAGCGCTCCGTCCATCTTTGGCCGATCGGATTCGGAGCCGATCAGGATAAGCACTCTGGGGATTGTCGGCCGAGCGTCTACTGTTTCCATTGTCTGATAACCAGCGTGACGTTGTGCCCGCCGAACCCGAACGAGTTGGTGATTGCCACCTTCACATGCCTCTCGAGGGAGCCTCCGTGCGCGTAGTTCAGATCACACTCCGGATCCGCCTTCTCGAAGTTGATGGTCGGTGGGATTATCCCCCGCTGACATACGAGCGCGCTGATCGCACCCTCAACCGCGCCGGCCGCGCCCAGCATGTGACCCGTCATGGACTTGGTCGAGCCCGCGACCAGTCGGTACGCGTGGTCGCCGAACACGCTCTTCAGGGCGGCCGTCTCGGTTGCATCGTTTTGCGGCGTGGATGTCCCGTGGGCGTTGACATACGCGACTTCGTCGGGCGCCACCGAAGCGTCCTCCAGCGCGTTTCGAATCGCCACCTGAGCGCCAGCACCCTCAGGTGCCGGAGCCGTGATGTGGTAAGCATCCGCGCTCTGCCCGAAACCCACGAGCTCTGCGATTATGCTTGCCCCCCGAGCTTCGGCATGCTCGAGCGATTCGAGAACGAGAGTACCAGCACCCTCTCCGAGCACGAAGCCGTCGCGATGAAGGTCGAAAGGACGAGAGGCTCTTGCCGGATCCTCGTTGCGCGTGGACAACGCCTTCATGGCAGCGAAACCCGCCACGCACAGCGGCGTGATGGTCGCCTCGGTCCCACCGGCGATCATCACGTCGGCCTCTCCCGACCGGACGGAGCGAAATGCCAGGCCGAGTGCATGTGCGCTTGAGGAACAGGCCGACACCGTCGCGTAGTTGGGACCTCTGGCTCCATAACGCATGGATATGAGGCCGGCCGCCATGTCTGCGATGAACATGGGGATGAAGAAAGGCGAAACGCGGTCCGGCCCACGCTCCAGCATCCGAATGTGCTGAGTCTCTAGCGTCATGAGGCCGCCGATCCCGCTTCCGACGATGACGCCGAAGCGCTCCTTCGAGATGCTCGGGAGAGCCGCTGCGAGGTTCGACGCCTGGAAGGCCTGCTCGGCCGTCGCAAGAGAGAACTGCACGAACCGGTCGCTTCGCTTCGCCTCTTTCCGTTCCATGTATGGTGCGGGATCGAAATCCTTTACCTCACATGCGAAGCGGACATCCTGGTCAGAGGCGTCGAAAAGCGTAATCGGAGCGGCTCCGCTCTTCCCCTCCAGGAGAGCGGTCCACGTCGACTCCGGGTCGTGCCCGATCGGCGTGATGAGACCGAGACCGGTAATTACGACACGGCGAGGCATCGTCGCGTGCGTCCGTTCAGCGGGCGGATGGTTCTGAGAAGTCGGGCACCCTAGCCCTGCTTCTCGCCCAAGTACTTGATCGCGTCGCCGACCTTTTGCATCCGCTCGGCGTCTTCGTCCGGGATCTCGATCTCGAACTCTTCCTCGAAAGCCATCACGAGCTCGACCGTGTCCAGGGAGTCGGCTCCCAGGTCGTCCACGAACGAGGCCTCGTCGGTCACCTTCTCGCTCTCGACGCCAAGCTCGTTCGCAATGATCTCTTTCACTTTCGCTGCGATGTCAGACATAAGGTCTTCCTTTCCGTTATCGACGAATCTTCACATACAATGGATTAGATCGCTCACATTACCATCCCGCCGTCCACCACGATCACCTGGCCGGTGATATAGGAGGCATAGGGTCCTACGAGAAACCGAACCGCGCCAGCCACATCGTTCGGCGTGCCCATACGGCCCAACGGTATCTTGTCGGCGATCGCCTGCTGGGTCTCCTCGGCCAGGGCGGCGGTCATCTCCGTCTGGATGAAGCCCGGAGCGACAGCGTTGACAAGGACTCCACGACTCGCCAGCTCCTGGGCGATCGATTTGGTGAATCCGATAAGTCCCGCTTTTGACGCCGCATAGTTGGCCTGGCCGCGATTTCCCGTCAAGCCCACCACACTGGCGATGTTGACGATCCTCCCCTCCCTGCGCTTCATCATTCCCCTCGCTGCCCGGCGTGTCATATAGAAGGCAGCGCTCAGGTTTACATCTAGTACCTGCTGCCACGCCTCGTCCGCCAATCGCAGCAGCAGGTTATCGCGCGTGATACCCGCGTTGTTCACGAGAATATAAGGAGGTCCGAGCTCCTCCTCGATCTTCCCCAGCACGTCGTCGCACGCGGCCGGATCGCTGACATCGCAAGCGAATCCGATCTCAGGACCACCGATGTTGGCGGATGCCCGAGCTGCGTCAGCCTCGTCGAGATCAACGATCGCCACCGCGGCTCCCGCTTCCGCCAGCTGAGTTGCGATCGAGAGGCCGATGCCGCGTGCCGATCCGGTCACGATCGCCACTCTTCCGTCGAGCTCTGGCATGCGTCGTCCTCCCTTTCTGATTCCTATTGGGCTGAGAGCCCGCGAAGACCTTCGAGATCTCCCACGGACTGCCCCTGCAAAGCGCGGTCGATCCGTCTCAACAGCCCGACGAGAACGGAGCCGGGGCCGATCTCCAGAAATCGTGTGGCGCCGAGACGGCTTATGCTCGCTATGCCATCGGACCAGCGGACGGCTCCGGTGAGCTGGGAGATGAGTAGACCACGCGCTCGATCTGCGTCATCCACCGGCTCCGCCGACACGTTGGCGACGACGGGAAAGCTCGGGTTGGCGATCACCAATTCGTCGAGAGCTGCATCGAGGCCTCGGCGAGCGCCCTCCATCAAAGGAGAATGAAACGCCCCGCTCACGTTGAGCGGGACCACTCGTCGTGCTCCCTCCTTCCGCAGGCGGTCGCCTGCCGAGGCGACGGCCTCCGCCTCGCCGCTGATGACGATCTGACCCGGCGCGTTGAAGTTGGCAGGGACCACGATACCCGGAGTGGCTTCGCACGCCGCTATCACGGCATCCTCGTCGAGTCCGAGGACCGCAGACATCGCTCCCGGCCTCTCGCGTCCGGCGGCAGCCATGAGCTCGCCGCGTCGTCGCACGATGCGCAGCGCGTCCTCGAACGTGATTGCCCCAGCGCACAGGTACGCGGTGAACTCGCCAAGCGAGTGGCCGGCCGCCACACAGGCCCCCTGCCGTACCGGTTCGGAAAGGGCGAGCCAGACGGCGTAGCTGTGCAACAGGATGGCCGGTTGCGCGTTTTCGGTCTGCTTGAGGAGATCCTCCGGGCCGTTCCAGCAGATCTCGCTTAGCGGATGGCTCAGCAGCTCATCCGCCCGCTCGTAGAGATCACGGACCGCTCCCAGCTCGGCCGCGAGGTCGGAGCCCATGCCCACGTATTGAGCGCCCTGTCCCGGCAGGAGCAGGGCCGTACCGGTCCAGTCGCTCACCGAGCTACGCGCCCGTTTCCCCTAGCGTTTCAAGCGCCGTCGTCATGTCACGCACCATGTCGGACTCTACGCTTCTCACGGCCACCCGAATCGCGTTCTTGATCGCCCGCGGTGGAGATCCACCATGGCAGACTATGCTCACGCCGCGCACACCCAACAGAGGCGCACCGCCGTACTCCGCGTAGTCCAGGACGTGGAGGATTTGCCCCACCCTGCCGAATCGACGAAGGCGTCCGGATGGCCTGCGCAGAAGCCCGATCACAAAGCCGGCGATCGACTCGTAGAACTTGAGCAGGACGTTGCCGGAGAATCCGTCGCACACGAGGACGTCGCACGCGCCCCCGATGATCCGATGACCTTCGACGTTGCCAATGAAGCGGATCTCCGGATCGGCATCGAGGAGAGCGTACGCCTCGGCGATCGTTTCGCCGCCCTTCTCAGCCTCTTCGCCCACGTTCAACAGCCCCACGCGCGGCTGGTCCAGCTCCCTCAGGTCCCTGGTGTAGACAGTTCCGAGGCGGGCGAATTGCTGCAGGTGAAACGCTTTGGCATCTACGTTGGCTCCGACGTCAAGCACCAGCGTGGCGTTCGTCGTCGTGGGGAAGATCGCACCCACGGCGGGTCGAGCGACGTTCGGAAGCATGCCGAGCTCGAGAACGGAGGCCGCCATGACCGCGCCAGTGGAGCCCGCGGAGATGAACGCATCGGCCTTGCCGGAAGCAACGAGCTGGAGGCCTATGACGATCGAGCTTTCTCGCTTCCGCCGGACCGCGAGCGCCGGCGGCTCGTCCATCCCGATCGTCTCGGCCGCCGCCACGATGTCCACCCGGCGACGGGCGGCCGCCGGGAGCACTCTCTCCACGAGGTCGAGCTCGCCGACGAGGGCGATGCGAATCCGTTCGGGGAGCTCGGCGAGAGCCGCGAGGGCGCCGGCCACCGGGACTTCCGGTGCCTTATCGCCGCCCATGGCGTCCACGGCAATCGTGCACGTCGATCCGACGGGACTCTCCCGCTCGAGCGCCATGGAGCTGTGGACGCCGGTACCGGCCGGTCTGGCTTTAGTACTCTTCGACGGGGACGACCTCTCGATCGTCGTAGTGTCCGCAGCTCGGGCAGATTCGATGGGGCCGGCGCGGATCGCCGCAACGCGGGCACTCCTGGATCGCCGTGGCACCGGCCTTGTGGTGCGTACGGCGTTTTCGCTTCCTCTGCTTCGACGTGCGCTTCTTGGGAACCGCCATCTCTATCCTCCTACCTGACCGCTTGGTGGTATTTTGATCAACCGGTGAAACCGCGCCTGAATCGACAGCCGGCAGCTCACACGCGCAACTTCCGTAGTGCTTCCCATCGCGGGTCCGCCTCCATCGACCGGCATTCGCACCTCGACTGGTTGAGATCCGTTCCGCACCTGGGGCACAGGCCTCGGCAATCCTTACGACACACGGGAAACTCGGGCACGGCGAGCAAAAGCTCCTCTCGTACGATCGGCGCCAGATCCACCGCCTCGCGCTCCGGTTGAAGCGGAAACACGCCCTCGTCCTCAGCGCCCGGCTCGAGCCCCGGCTCCAAGATGAAGTTGAACGGAACCGTGAAGTCCACCGCGTTCTCTTCCAAGCAGCGCCGGCATGCGAGCCGAATCGTCACGTCTAGCTCTCCGTCGACCTGTACACCTCCCGTGGTCGTAGCCCGAGCTCGGAAACTGACCTGTGGAGGTCGGCTGAACTCCAGCCCCGCGTCGATCCATGGGTGAGCGTCGACGCTGAACGCTTGGGACCGCGTGAGCGGCCTTTCCGCCAGTCGGTTCAGCTCAACGACGAGTGTCTCTGGCATACGTATACGTACTTCTCAAGCGAGATCTACACCGGCAAAGAAAAACGCGACCTCCGCGATCGCATTCTCGGGCGAATCGGACGCGTGAATCGCGTTGCGCTCTTTGCTCTCCGCGTACAGCGCCCGGACGGTACCCGGAGCGGCCTCTGCCGGATCCGTGCTCCCGATCACCTCTCGTAACCGGGCCACGGCGTCTTCCCGGTCCAGTACGAGTGGCATGGATGGGCCGGAAGTCATGAAGTCTACCAGGGATGTAAAGAAAGGCTTCCCGTGGTGTACGGCGTAAAACTGCTCGGCCTCGGGCCGTCTCAGGTGAATGACCCGCGCGGCCGCGATCCGAAAACCGTCGGCCTCGAGATGGGCGATGATCTTCCCGGCCGTTGCGCTGCCGAAGGCGTCCGGTTTGATGATCGCCAGAGTTCTCGTATCGCTCATGTCCTCGTGTCCGTTTCGTGATTACGGCTGGCTCTCTCGAGACCGGCCGCGCTGCTCTCCGCGAGCCTTCAGATGTCCTCGGAGAAGCCGCCGGACGATGTCGCCTCGCGTGAGGAAACCAACCAATCGGCCCTCCGTGACGACGGGCAACCGTCCGATGTCCTTACGGATCATCCGGTCGGCGACGGCTTCGATCGTCTCATCGTCGCGTGCCGTGAAGAAGCTGCGTTGCATCGCTTCCCTGACCGACCGGTCCGGTAGCGAACGGGCCTCGGCCGAAGATGTCTGGTCCGGAAGAAACATCTCCATGACGTCGGCGTCGGTCACCATTCCGACGATTTCGCCGTTTGGCCCGGTGACCGGAATGGCTCGTAGCCTCCGCCGGATCAGAAGTTCCGCTACATAGGCCATCGGAGCGTCCGCGGTCACGCTCACGATATCGCGGGTCATCAGATCGCGTACGAGAATCTCGGTCCCGAGGATCGGTTCCTGCAGGGCGTCCATGTCGAGGACGTCTCCCGCGCTCCGGGATGCGGCCAGTCTCTCTTCCACATCTCCCCTGCCGAGGAGCCGGGCCAACGCCGCCATCGTCTGCAAGTAACGTTGACCGGTGGCGGGCGGCGCGATGACCAGGATCAGCGTCCGGGCCGTTGGTGCGGTCGCCGGAGCGAACGGGAGCGGACCCTCTGCGATGCCCATCATCGCGGTGAGCTCGCGTGCGTGTTCCGTCCTCAGGTGAGCCATCAGCGCGTGAGAGCCGATCGGGATGAGATCCTGCTCCGTGAGGGTCTCGAGTTCCTGCTCGAGCCGGTCTCGGTCTGCCAGCCCGTCGGCCACCGCGCCCGCCGCGAGGAGGCGCAGCGCGTCCGAGAGGGTGGCCGCATGCAGCGGAAGGATGACACGCTGTTCGCTTAGCAGCGCGCCCAGCGTTCGGACGTCAGCCCGGTCCTCCGTCACAAGGCGGCGCGCAGCGCGTCGACGATATCTACCGGCCGCTCGGCGACGGCAACTCCGCTCTCGCGGAACGCTCGCACCTTGTCGGCTGCGGTGCCCTCGGAGCCCGAGATGATCGCACCGGCGTGGCCCATTCGCCGGCCGGGCGGCGCGGTCTGGCCAGCAATGAAGCCGACGACCGGCTTGCTCATCTGCCCATGTACATATCCGGCCGCCGTTTGCTCGTCGGTTCCACCGATCTCTCCGATCATGACAACGGCGTCCGTGTCGCCGTCGGCCTCGAACGCCTCCAGGCAATCGACGAAGTCTGTTCCGATGATCGGATCTCCACCGATTCCGACTGATGTCGACTGTCCGAGACCGGCGCTGGTGAGCTGATGGATGACTTCGTACGTGAGGGTGCCGCTACGGCTCACCACCCCGACACGGCCGGGCAGGACGATCTGGCCGGGAAGGATTCCGACCTTGCAGATGCCGGGGGTGATGAGGCCCGGGCAGTTCGGTCCGATCAGCCGAACCCCGCGCTCCTTCAGGTATGGCATCACCCTCATCATGTCGGCGACCGGGATTCCCTCGGTGATGCACACAACGAGATCGATACCGCAGTCGGCAGCCTCGAGGATCGCGCTCGCCGCGAAACGAGCCGGGACGTAGATGACCGACGTGTTCGCTCCCGTTTCCTCCGCTGCACGGGCCATCGTGTTGAAGATCGGCACGTCGTCGTCGAACCGCTGGCCGCCCTTCCCCGGCGTGACGCCGGCCACGACGTTCGTGCCGTACTCTCGCATCTGGCGAGCGTGAAAGGATCCGTCTCGCCCGGTTATTCCCTGAACCACGAGCCGAGTGCGTTCGTCTATAAAGATCGCCATGGGTGTTCCGTCTCTATCCTCTTTCCGATTCCGATGCGTATCAGATTGCTGCCGTCGCCACTTCCACGGCTCGCTGAACCGCCCGATCCATGTCGGTGCCAGCCTCGAACCCGGCGGCCTTCAGAATCTCCACCGCCTCCGCCTCGTTGGTTCCCGTGAGCCGTATCGTGATCGGCACCCGAAGCTCGAGTTGCCGCGTAGCCTGGACGATTCCGTTCGCGACGTCGTCGCCCCGCGTGATCCCGCCGAAGATATTGAAGAGGATCGACTTCACGTTCGGATCGGTCGTGATGATCTCCAGCGCGGCCACCACTTTCTCGGGGTTCGAGGAGCCGCCGATGTCGAGGAAATTCGCGGGAGCACCGCCGTAGTACTTGACCAGGTCCATTGTGGCCATGGCCAGTCCGGCTCCGTTCACGCAGCAGCCCACGTTGCCGTCGAGCTGGATATAGCTGAGCCCAGCCTCTCGAGCCTTATGCTCTGAAGGCTCTTCCGCATCCAGGTCGCGCATTGCGGACACGTCGGGCAGACGAAACAGGGCGTTGTCGTCGATGTTCATCTTCGCATCGATCGCCAACACCTGGCCGTCCGGCGTCGATATCAGGGGGTTCACTTCGGCCAACGTGGCGTCGACCGCGGAGTACGCCTCCCACAGGCCGGTCAATACGACGGCGGCCTGCTTGGCCAGGTCGGGATCCGCGAACAGGCGGTAAGCGAGCTCGGTCGCCTGGTGGCCGAGGAGACCGTAACGCGGGTCGATCGTCTGCCTGAAGATCGCATCGGGGCGGGTGGCCGCGACCTCTTCGATGTCGATACCGCCCTCCGGCGAGACCATCAGCACCGGGCGCTGGGAGACTCGGTCCATGACGATTCCGACGTAGGCTTCGCTGGAGATCTCGGCCGCTGGTGCCAGGAGGACTCTCCGTACGGTCAGGCCCTTTATCTCCATGCCGAGGATCCCGACCGCGGCTTCCCTCGCCTCGGTCGGGCCGTTCGCCAGCTTGACACCGCCTGCTTTTCCTCGGCCACCGGCGTGCACCTGCGCCTTGATAACCACGCTCCCGCCGATGCGGAGAGCAGCGGCCTCGGCCTCGTCGGGGGTCTCGGCCAACTCGGAGGCCGGAACCGGCAATCCGTTCGAAAGGAAGATCTCTCTGGCTTGGTACTCGTGGATGTTCATGAGTCCTCGTTCCTGAGCTCTATGCTTGAACCGTCGTGCCGGCGGATCCGTCGAGCGCGGCGGCACCGCTTTGCAGTTCCGCGATCACGGCCCGCTCCCCCCCTTTCTCGACGAACTCGACGGCGGCTGCCAGCTTGGGCCCCATGGTTCCCTCGCCAAGCGTTCCCGTGGCTAGGAGCGCGCGCCCTTCCGCCGCGCTCATCTCACGAATCAGCTCCTGGTTGTCGGTACCGAAGTCCTGGTAGACGCCTTCTACGTTCGTAAGGATCAGGAGCAGGCTCGCCCCGATTTTGCGGGCCAGGATCGCTGCCGCCAGGTCTTTGTCGATCACCGAATCCAAACCCTCCAGCCCGAGCGTCGAATCGCGGTGAACCGGCGTTCCTCCTCCACCGCACGCGATCACGATCGATCCCTCTTCAACGAGATCGCGCACCGTCGGTGCCTCGACGATATCGAGTGGCTCGGGGCTTGGCACCACCCTTCGCATGCCGCCTCTGCCATCCGGTCGCAAGGTGATACCCTCGGCCTGAAGCGCTTCGATCACGTCGGGCGAGACAGGCCGACCGACGAACTTTCGCGGCTCATGCGTGGAGGAACGGTCAGGGTCGACGAGGACCTGAGTGATCAAGGTGACGACTCGACGGTCGATTCCCACACGGACGAGGGCGTTTTGGAGCGACTGCTGTATCATGTAGCCGATCCAACCGGCCGTGCCCGCCACGAGGACGCCGAGCGGCAGCTCGTCTACCAGAGAGCGGGCTTTTTCATTGCGGAGGATCGCGTCGCCGACCTGCGGGCCGTTGCCGTGCACGATCGCGATTCCCCAACCGTGTCTCGCAAACTCGACGATCGGCCCGAGGCTCTCCCGTGTGTGCCGAAACTGAGTCCCGATGTCGGCCGGGCCTCCGGCGGGCGAGAGAGCGTTGCCGCCTATCGCGATCACCACCCGCTCGAAGCCTGAGTTACCGCCGTTTCGGGGGGCCATCACGCCGCCGGTAGTCGAACGCCCTCGGCTTCCAGGTACTCGGCGATCTGTGCGTGGATCTCGGCGAGAAGCTCGGGAGTGTCGGCCTCGACTCTCACCACGATGACCGGCTGGGTGTTGCTGGCGCGGATGAGAGCCCACCCGCCGTCGAAGAGGATTCGAGCACCGTCGATGTCGATGACGTCGTGGGATCGCTTGTAATGCTCGACAGCCCGCGCGACCAGGTCGAACTTCCGTTCCTCCGGACAGTCGACGCGAAGCTCGGGCGTCGAAGGATAGGCAGGGATTCGAGCCGCGATCTCCGAGAGCGGCCGGTTCTCCCGAGCGACGAGCTCGGCCAGGCGAGCGGCGTCATAGATCGCGTCATCCGTTCCGAAGTACCTATCTGCAAAGCATATATGGCCGCTCATCTCGCCTGAAATAGGAGATCCAACCTCTTTCATTTTTTCTTTGATCAAGGAGTGCCCAGTCTTCCACATGATCGGGATGCCGCCGGCCTTCTCGATCATCTCGGGAAGCGCCTTCGAGCACTTGACGTCGAAGATGACCTGGGCACCCGGTTGCTCCTTCAGGACGTCTAGGGCGAAGAGCAGCAAGAGGTGGTCGCCGCGGATGATCTCGCCTTTTTCGGTCACGACCCCGATCCGATCGGCGTCGCCGTCCAGTCCGACGCCGAAAGCGGCTCCGGTCGAAGTTACCCGGGCGATGAGGTCCTTGACGTTCTCGTCCACCGTCGGGTCGGGGTGGTGGTTCGGGAACGTGCCGTCCGACTCACAGAAGAGGGGGTCGACTTCCGCGCCGGCTGCCCTCAGCGCCCGCGCGGCGACAACGCTGCCGGCTCCGTTTCCGCAGTCCAGAACGAATCGGATGGGTGGGTCGACGTGCGCACGGCTGGCGATCTCTTCAACGTAGCGATCCAGAATCTCGACGTCTTCCGTTCTTCCGGCACCCGTAGCGAAGCCGTCTGCCTCTATTCGGCGTCGGAGGCGCTGGATCCCTTCCCCGTATAAGGATCGACCTCCGAGCGTCATCTTGATTCCGTTGTACTCGGGAGGGTTGTGCGACCCCGTGATCTGGATCCCGCCGTCGGTCTCCAGTTCATATGTCGCAAAGTACAGCGCCGGAGTCGGTACGGTGCCGACCAGCTTCACGTCGACGCCCGATTCGTTCAGGCCCCGACAGAGCGCGGCCGCGAGCTCGGGCGAGCTCGGGCGATTGTCATGGCCTACCGCCGCGGTCGCGCCGGCTCCAAGCTGGGCGGCGTAGGCCCGGCCTACGGCATGAGTCAGATCCGGGTCCAGGGCGTCCCCGACGATTCCACGAATGTCGTACTCTCGGAAGACTTCGCCAGGTACTTTCACGGCGCCGGCGTCTCGATGGAGATTGAAGGGTTGCGATCGGCGGTACTCACATCTTCACCGGCCTTCTCGAAGGCCCTCAATGCCGGACCTGGCAGCAGTCCGAGCAGCAACACCCCGGCGGCACAGATCGCTGTCGAGAGCCGGAAGGCGGGGCCGCCCCGGTCGACCGGCTGATCGACACCGTCCTCGAAGTACATCTTCCAGACGATTCGGAAATAGTAGTAGTAGGAGAGCAGGCTCGTCAGAACGAGCGTCAGAGCCAGGGAAAGCCGATCCGCATCGACCGCCGCGCGGAGCAGGTAGAGCTTACCGACGAAGCCTCCCGTCGGCGGAAAGCCGGCCAGGGATAGAAGAAAGACGAGCAGGGCGAGTCCGAGTGCCGGGCGGCGCCAGCCCAGGCCACGAAAGTCGGACAGGTTGGTTCTTCTGTCACCCTTTCCTGCCACAGCGTAGATGAGCCCGAACGCTCCGAGCGTCATCAACGTGTACGCGGCCAGGTAGAAGAGGGCCGCGGCCCGCCCGAAGGCCGTGCCGGCCGCGACGCCGACAAGCAGATAGCCTGCGTGGGCCACGCTAGAGTAAGCCAGCATCCGCTTGACGTTGTTTTGGACCAGGGCGATCAGGTTGGGGACGATCATCGTGAGCATCGCCAGCCACCATACGACGCCGGCCCAGAAATCCGCAGCCGGCGCCAGATGAACCGAGAACACCCGGAGCAGAGCGACGAACGCTGCCGTCTTGATTCCCACGGCCATGTAGGCGGTGACCGAGGTCGGAGCGCCCTCGTATGCGTCGGGCGTCCACATGTGAAACGGAACGGCAGCCACCTTATAGCCGAAGCCGATGAGGAGAAGCAGGATTCCCGCGAAGAAAAGGACGTTGCCTTCGGCGGCGTTTGCGGCCACTTGGTCGAACACTTCCGGGATGTTCGTGCTGCCTACCGCTCCATACAGGAGAGCGATGCCGTAGAGGATGAAGGCGCTCGCGAAGGCACCGACCAGGAAGTACTTGATCCCGGCCTCGGCGGAGCGCGGGTCCTCGCGGTTGAATCCCGTGAGCACGTAAACGGCGATCGACATCATCTCGAGACCGAGGAAGACGAGCACGAGATCGCTCGCGGCGACGAGCACCATCATGCCCACGGTGCCCAGCAGGAGGAGCGCGTAGAACTCCCCGATGTGTAAGCCCTCGCGGCGCCCGTAGTCGAACGCGAAGAGCAGCGCTAGGAGGGTGCCGCCGAGGAGAACGAAGTCCGCCGCGAGCCGGAGACCGTCCACCGCCACGAGGCCGAGGGTGGCTTCGACTCGCAGACCGAGCCACAGATTGGCTGCGATGGCCAGCACGACGCTGGCCACGGCCACTCGGCCCACCCAGGCGCCGCTCGGGCCTGAACCACGGCCGCGAAGGAAGACGTCCACGAGCAGCACGGCGAACGCGCCGATGGCGAGAAGGCTCTCAGGGAGCAAGGCGATCAGGTAGTGGGCGGGAGAAGAGAAGTCGAGGATCACGGCACCGACCTCTCATGGCTGGTATCAGACGCCAGCTCGGGAAGGACTTCTTGCGTCAGCACGGCTCTCGACTCGACATCCTCGATGAGCGCATCCACCGAAGCGGACATCCGGTCGAGAAACGGCTGAGGGTACACGCCGATCAGCAGGATCAGCGCCAGAAGCGGAGCGATGATCCATCGCTCGCGTCGATTCAGATCGGCCAGTTCACGGTTCTCCTCTCGCGACAACGGATTGAGGATCACGCGCTGAACCATGGGAAGCATGTAGGCGGCCGCGAAGATGACGCCGGTGGTGGCCAGCACCGCGATCAGCGGATAGCGCTGGAAGGTGCCGATGAGGATCAGGAACTCGCCGACGAAGCCGTTGGTTCCCGGAAGCCCGATCGAGCTGAGCGCGACAAGCGTCAGCGCGAAGGCAAAGAACGGCATGACGCGGGCCAGTCCTCCGAAGTCGGCGATCAGGCGCGTATGGCGGCGTTCGTAGAGCATGCCGATGAGCAGGAACAGCGCGCCGGTCGAGATCCCGTGGCTGACCATCTGAAGCACCGCTCCCTGCACGGCCTGCTGGGTGAGCGCGAATATGCCGATCATCACGAAGCCGAGGTGAGCCACCGAGGTGTACGCGATCAGCTTCTTGGCATCGGGCTGCACGGCAGCCACCCAAGCCGCATACACGATCCCGACCAGTCCCAGCATGAGGATCGTGCCGATGACAGGCGGGCTCGTGGCGGCGTTGGGAAACAGCGGCATGGCGAATCTGAGGAAGCCGTAGGCGCCCATCTTCAGGAGGATACCGGCCAGGATGACCGAGCCGGCGGTCGGCGCCTCCACGTGAGCATCGGGCAGCCAGGTATGAACCGGAAACAGAGGAACCTTGATCGCGAAGGCCAGGCCAAACGCGGCGAACAGCCACACCTGCGTTCCCGGCGTGAGCGCCAGGCGAAGGAGGTCCTGATAGGCGAAGGACACCTCCCCGAACTGCTGGTGGTGCAGGTGCACCAGCCAAACGATGGCGATCAGCATCAGGAGGGATCCGACGGCGGTAAACAGGAAGAACTTCACCGCTGAGTAGATGCGGCGCTCCCCGCCCCATATCCCGATGATCAGATACATCGGGATCAGCATCACTTCCCAGAACACATAGAAGAGGAAAAGGTCGAGGGCTAGGAATACCCCCAGCATGCCGGTCATCAACACGAGCATGCTGGCGTAGAACGCCTTTTCCTTCTTCTGGATGTAGGAGAAGGATCCGGCCACCGAAAGCGGCATGATCAGCGTGGTCAGGAGGACCATCAACAGCGAGATGCCGTCCACACCGACCGAATACCGGATTCCCCACCGCTCGACCCATGGGAGCGAGATGGCGTTTTGGAACGCGGCCGTACCTAGCTGGAACGTCCAGAACAGGGGCAGCGAGAGAGCAAAGGCGATCAGGGTGGCGAAGAGTGCCGTCCAGCGTGCCCGATCCTCCCGGCCGAGGAGGCAGACGGCGGCGCCGAGCAGCGGGATCAGCAGCAGCAAGGTCAGGATCCAATGGGTGCCGTAGAGAGTCTGGATCATCAGAAGGCCAGACTACCCAGGATGAGGAGCGCGCCGATCATGAAAACGAGCAGGTACGTCCCGACCCTGCCCGTCTGCAGCTGACTCCCGGTCCACCCGATCAATCGGGCCGTGCCTGCCAGGCTGTGGATCGTCCCGTCGATGATGCGCTCGTCGACGATCCGCCAACATCCGCGCCACAGGGCGAGCAGAGGTCGTACGATCACGCGATCGTACAGCTCATCCACGTACCATTTATGGTACAGGACGCCAGCCACGCCGCGGGGCGCCGAGGATTCCGCAGCAGGTCGGTACGGCCGGTCCAGGGTCCGGAACGCGACGAGCACGACGATCGCAGCGAGTACCGTCATGAGGGCGGCCCAAAGCGCCTGCCCTCCCCCGATCGGCGCGGTGTGTGCGACGGCCTCGCCGTGCCCGCCTCCGTGCGATGCGAGATCGCCGGCGACGGCGACGGCGGGTTCGAAAACGGGCTCCAGCCAGGCATGCAGCGCGTCGACGCGCGGTAGGGGGAGCGCCTCGGGAATCTGCACCCAGCCGCCCACGATCGAGAGGCCCGCCAGGACAGCCAAGACCACCCACATCACCGCCGGCACCTCGCGCAGATGGCCTCGCGACGCCTCTCCCGTCCGGTTGGTGCCGTGGAACGTCATCACCATCAGGCGCGTCATGTATGCTGCGGTGAGCAAGGCCACGATCACCGCCACGACCCAGAGGACCGAATAGCCGAGCACTCCGGCTTCCCAGATGATCTCGTCCTTCGAGAAGAAGCCGGCGAACGGGAAGACCCCGGCAATCGCCAGCGTCCCGATCCACATCGTCGCGCTGGTGATCGGCATGAAGCGGCGTAACCCCCCGTGGTTCCGCATGTCGTTCGGGTCGGAGTGCTCGCCGCTCGCGTCAAACGCGCGGTGCACCGCATGGATCACGGCGCCCGCGCCGAGGAAGAGAAGCGCCTTGAAGAAGGCATGAGTCATCAGGTGGAAGATGCCGGCCGTGTAGGCACCGACTCCGACGGCCAGGAACATGTAGCCGAGCTGTGATATCGTGCTGTAGGCCAGGACCTTCTTGATGTCGTACTGCTGGATCGCGATCGTTGCCGCGAACAGGGCCGTGGCGGCGCCGACCGAGGCGACGACAGCCTGCGAGAACGGCGCCAGCGCGAAAAGGACTCCCGATCGAGCTACGAGGTAGACTCCGGCCGTCACCATGGTGGCGGCGTGGATCAGCGCCGATACGGGGGTCGGGCCGGCCATCGCATCCGGCAGCCACACGAAGAGCGGGATCTGCGCGGACTTGCCGACGCATCCCAGGAAGAGGAACAGGGTGACGACCGTGACGAACACGCCGCCGGCGACGAGCGTGTCCGGAGCGCGCTCGAAGATCGGCATCATATCGAGCGTGCCGAAGGTCGAGAAGAGCATGAACATCGCCACCAAGAAACCGAAGTCGCCGATCCGGTTGACGATGAACGCCTTCTTGCCCGCGTCGGAGAACTCACGGTTCTCGTACCAAAAGCCGATCAGCAAATATGAGCAGAGCCCGACGCCCTCCCAACCGACGAACATGAGCGGGTAGTTTGCCGCCATGACCAGCGTGAGCATGAAGAAGACGAACAGGTTGAGGTAGGCGAAGTACCGCGAATACCCGGGATCCTCGCGCATGTATCCCACGCTGTACACGTGGATCAACCCCCCCACGCCGGTCACGACCAGCAGCATCAGAAGCGAGAATTGGTCGAACAGGAGCGTGACCCCGATCTCGAGCTGACCGGAGCTCATCCACGTCCAGAGAGAGATCAGACTGGGATCGTGGGGCATGGCCGCCCGCATCGAGACGAAGTTCAGACAGGCGATCACGAACGCCGACAGGACTGCAAGCGGTCCGACGATCGTCGGGACCGTCTTGTTGTCTCGCCAGGCGAACGCGCCGATACCGTTCACCACCGCCCCGAGCAGCGGGAGACCCAGGATCAACGCGGGAAAGATGGGCTGATACCCGTCGCTCACGCTCCACCCTCCCTGGCAAAAGAGATCACGGGCCGGTCACCATCTCAGCCTTCTGAACAGCTCTAGATCGACGCTCTCGTAATGCCTGAAGATGGAGATGATAAGCGCAAGTCCGACGGCGGCTTCCGCAGCGGCGACCGAGATCGCGAAGAAGACTACGATCTGCCCCTCTATGCCGTGGATGTGCGAAAACGCCACGAGGCTGAGGTTCACCGCGTTCAGCATCAGCTCGATGCACATGAAGACGATGATCGCGTTGCGCCGGAGCAGAACGCCGGCCACGCCGATGGCGAAGAGCGCGGCGCTCAAGACGAGCGCGAGGTCGATCTGATGGCCGGTGCTCAAGGAGCTTGCCTTCTCGCGAGCACGACGGCTCCTACGATCGCGACGACGAGCAACACCGACGTGACCTCGAACGCGACCAGGTACCGGGTGAAGAGCGGCTCGGCCACCGCGGCCACCGCTCCGCGCGATTCGAGCAGCTCGTCCAGAGCGGACCGTCCGCCGGAATCCTGGCCCTCGGAGGCGAGGAGGAAGAGCCGCCCCACCACGGCGAGGAGGGCGACAGCCACCGACCCAGCCAGCATGCGGGCCAGACCTCTGCGTATATCGCTCAACGCCGAGCTGCCCAGGTTCAGGAGCATGATCACGAAAAGGAAGAGGACCATGATCGCCCCGGCGTTGACGATCACCTGAACGGCCGCGATGAAGTGTGCATCCAAGATGACGAAGAGCCCGGAGAGCGAGAAGAACGTCACGACGAGATAGAGAACGCTGGCGACCGGGTTCTTTTGGGTCACCATGAAGAGGGAGCTCAGCACCGCCATGGCGGCGAACAGGAAAAAGACGAAATCGGTCATTCGGACGGAGGGTCGGCGGGGTCCCAGAGCTCCGTCACCGGATGCTCCATTTCGGTGAGTCTCTCGAGATCGTAGACCCAACGCTCGCGGCTGTACTCGGCGTTTTCATAGTGGACGCCGAGATGGATCGCCTCGACGGGACAGACCTCCTGGCAGAAGCCGCAAAAGATGCAGCGGAACTCGTCGATTTCGTAGACGGCCGCGTAGCGTTCGCCGTTCTCGTCTTCCGCCGGGATCAGCTTGATGCAGTTGACCGGACATACCGTCGGACACAGGCCGCATCCTACACACTTGGCGCGTCCGTCCTCGTGGACCGCCATTCGGTGCGTTCCGCGCAGGCGGGGCGCAAGCTCCCACTTCTCGTCCGGGTATTGCTGCGTCACCTTGTACGGTCGAACCAGGTGCTTCAGGGTGACGCCGAGCCCCTTTGCAGCGGCTCGCAAGTACGAGCCTTCCGGTCCGGGGCGCTGGACTACCTTCACCTCTCCGGCCATGGCCTATCCAGCCCCCTCGTAGGTGTCGTCTCCGGGGGCGGCCAGCGCGCTGGCGAGCGCGCGCTCCCTCTCGCGCTTCCGATTCTCCAGCATCCTAGCGCGGGCTTCTCGCTCCGTTTGCCGGCTGGCGCCGTGCACCAGCCGTCCGCGATCCAGGACGAAGAGCAGGAGGATGCCCACGACCACGTTCACTCCGGTCAGGGCGGCCGCGTAGGTCGGGCCGAACTCGAGGCCCGAGCGATCGAAGATGTAGACGGCTGCGGCGATCACGATGATATAGACGGTCACGAACTCCAGGATGAACTTCCAGCCCAGGTCCATGAGCTGATCGTAGCGGAAACGTGGAAGCGTCCAACGGACCCACATGAACGAGGCCATGACGAGCCCGGCCTTGACCGTAAACGCGAGCAGGGTAAGAAGCGTCTTCCACCACGCCGGTTCGCCGATCAGGGTGCCGTCAGCCGCGACGCGAATGTTGTCGCCGTCCCAGAACGGGATATCCCACCCGCCGAGGAAGAAGACGGTGACGAGGGCAGCGGTCGTGAGCAGGTGCGCGTACTCGCCGAGCATGAAGGCGCTGAACTTCATCGAGGAGTACTCGGTGTGATATCCACCGACCAACTCATGCTCCGCCTCTGGCAGATCGAACGGTAGGCGGTTCGTCTCGGCGAGGCCGGTCACATAGAAGAGGAAGGCACCGATGAGCAACGGAAACAGAAGCCAGACCCCCAGCGTGCCGGGACCTTCCACGTACGGCTGCTGAAGCGAGATGATCTCCGGGACTCGTACGTCACCCGCCAGGATGATGATCGGGACGAGGCTCAGGGCGAGGCCCACCTCGTAGCTCACCATCTGGGCGGAGCCGCGCAGTCCACCCAGAAGCGCGTACTTGCTTCCCGAGGACCAGCCGGCCATGACCACGCCGTAGACGCCGAGGGAAGCGATCGCCAGGACATAAAGCACGCCGATCGGAACGTTCGCTACGATCATCTCGACGTAGCCCCAGCGGGTCGGCGCCGGCGTCGCGAACGGAATGATCGCGAAGAGAATCGTTCCGGGGATGATCGCCATGGCCGGCGCCAGCAGGAAAAATCCCCGCATCGCCGCGGTGGGCCACGTCTCCTCTTTGAGGAGGTTCTTGAGTCCGTCGGCGACGACCTGAAGAAGGCCGACCGGGCCGACGCGGTTGGGCCCGCTGCGATCCTGGATGAAGGCGGCCAGCCGGCGCTCCACATACGTTGCGAGAGCGACGCACAGTATGAGCAGCGTGAAGAACACGATGGCCTTCACGACCGTGGCAACGAAGAACGCCCCTCCGCTGATCTGCGTCACGTCGCTTCCACCGTCGCCCGCTCAGTCGTCGTGGCAACAAGGCCCCCCTTGAGGCCGATGGCCGACCAATTCAATCCCGCCATCTCGGGCGTGCCATCCGCCATCGCCTGGAAAGCGGCTTCGGCCTCCGTCGGCGTCGCGATCGCCGACGCCTCCGTGCCCAGCCGATCGAGCTCCGCGATGAGTCGGGCCAGTACGAGCCACGCCGGTCGGGCGAGGCCAGGGGGCTGGAGAGCCTGGTGAAAGCGTTGCACGCGGCCCTCGTGATTGGTGAAGCTCCCGTCCATCTCGGCGAAGCTCGTCGTCGGAAAGACGGCGTCGGCGTTGCGAGCTGCGGGCGACAGTCGGGTTCCGAGGAACAGGAAGAAAGAGGCATCGCTTGCCCAATCTTCGGGGTGGTCCGCGAGAGGCTCTTCCAGGACGGCCACGGTCCCCTGACCGGCCGTCTTGGGGAGCTCGGCGGCGCGCACGAAGCCGAACAGTTCCGCTCCCGTGGCGTTCGGCGCCCGCTCGGCGCGGAGGCGGAGCTTCGGGAATCCCGCCAGCGTTGCCTCCTCCCCCGTGGAAAGCTGGTAGATGCCGCCGCTACTGGAGAGTCGATCCAGCAACCGACGAAAGTAGAAGAGGCTCTCGTTGGCGGCGGCGGGAGATACGACGGCGGTTCCGCCAGAGGCCTCACGGAGGCGCTCGGCTACCCAAGCGAACGCCTCGGCCCAGCCTGTCGGGACGAGCTTGCCGTCGCGCCGCAGTAGAGGAGCCTCGATCCGCTCACCCCGATTGGACATGACCAGATGACGCCGGCCGTGGTCGCACATCCAGTAGGAATTGACGTCCGGGTTATGACGTGGCTTCGACCGAACGATCTGATTCTCCTTGACGTCGATCGCGATGTTGCAGCCCGTCGAGCAACCCGGGCAGATTGACGCGGCCTGGTCCATGTCCCAGAAGCGCGCCTTGAAGAGGAAGTCTTCATGAACGAGAGCGCCCACGGGACAGACATCGACGATGTTTCCCTGGAAGGGATGATCCAGGTCGCGCCCCGGGAAGGTGTCGATCACGCTTCGATGCCCCCGTTGGACGACGACAAGCACGTCGTCCTCGGCGACCTCCCTCATGAAGCGCACGCAGCGTGTGCAGATGATGCACCGATCGGCAAAGTACAGGATGTCGTCCGAGATCCTGTCCCTTCCCTGGACGAGCTTCGCCTCGTTCAGCCGGCTCTTGAGCTGCCTCGTCTCGAGCGCGTAGTCCTGGAGCATGCACTGTCCGGCCGCATCGCAGATGGGGCAGTCCAGAGGGTGATTGACCAAGAGGAGCTCGATGACGGACTGGCGAGCAGCTTGGGCGGCTTCGCTGTCGGTGCGGACGACCATCCCCTCCTGCACCGTCATCGTGCATGACGGCTGCAGCTTGGGCTGATCTTCGATCTCCACGAGGCAGACGCGGCATTGAGCCGGTCTCGTCGGGATGCCCGGATGATAGCAGTAGCGTGGCACGAGGGCTCCGGCCCGCTCTGCCGCATCGATCACGAAGGTGCCCGGCTCCACAGAGATCTGGATGCCGTCGATCGTGAGGCTGATCAACTCGTTTCCCTCGGCCATCTTCGGCCGCTTACCTCCGGTCCGGGTTCAGGGCGCTACGTCGCAGTGCAGCTGTTCCGCAGGATGTGCGCTTCGTACTCGTCGCGGAACTTGTCCAGCGAGGAACGAAGCGGAAAGACGACGCTGTCGGCGAGGACGCAGATCGTTCGTCCCGTTAGCTGCTCGCAAAGATCGTAGAGGGTCTCGAGGTCCTCGAGCGCCCCCTCGCCCTGCTCGATGCGCTGGAGGATCTTCGCGATCCATGCCGTTCCCTCTCGACACTGCACGCACTGCCCACACGACTCGTGGGCGTAGAATTGAGCGATCCGCCTCATGGCTGCGAGCAGGCACGTGCTCTCGTCCATCACGATCGGAGAGGCGGTGCCGAGCGATGAGCCGGCTTCCAGAAGCCCCTCGTACGTAGTGACGCAATCCAGCTCGTCGCCGGTAAGAAAAGCGGTGGAGGAGCCGCCGGGGATGACCGCTCGCACCTTTCTGCCACCGGGCGGTCCGCCGCACACGTCGTGCACGATCTCGTGCAGCGGAACGCCGAGCTCCAGCTCGTAGTTGCCCGGCTTCGTCAGATGGCCCGAGCAGCACCAAAGCTTCGTTCCCGTGCTCTTTTCGCTTCCCCACTGCCGGAACCACGAGGGTCCGTTCACGATGATGCCCGGTACGGAGGCCAGAGTCTCGACGTTGTTCACAGTCGTAGGCGCGTCGAAGACACCACGCTGCGCGGGAAACGGCGGCTTCATCCACGGCTCCGCCCGCCCGCCCATCAGAGAGGACATCAGACCCGTCTCCTCCCCGGCGATGTAGGCCCCTGCGCCGACGTGCACGGTCAGGTCGCAGCTCCAGCCACTGCCCATCACGCGCTCACCGAGGTAGCCGGCCTCATAGGCCTCTTCGACCGCTTCATCGAGGACCCGGATGACGGGAAAGAACTCCCCCCGTACGTAGATATAGACGTGCTCCGCTCGGATGGCGCGGGCGGCGATCAGGCAGCCCTCGATCAGCAGGTGAGGCGTCCAGCGCATGATCTCGCGATCCTTGAAGGCGCCCGGCTCGCTCTCGTCCGCGTTTGCACAGAGATAGTGGGGACCCCTGGGCTCGGCTGGCATGAAGCTCCACTTGATGCCGGTCGGGAACCCAGCTCCTCCCCGTCCCCTCAGCCCCGACTCCTTCACGGCCTCGGTGATCTCCGCTGGCTCCATCTCGAGCGCCTTGCCGAGACCTTCGTAGCCGCCTCGCTCCAGCCAGCCCTTCAGGCCGCGCGCCTCCGGCTCCCCCATGTGGCGTGACAGGATCGTCGTGGTCTCTCGATCGTGCCGGTACGGGTATGCCATCAGCCGGATCAGCTCCCCGTGTCTTTCCCGAGCTCCGCGAGAATCTGCGGAACCTTCCCGGGGGTGACGTTCTCCTGGTACTCGTCGTTGATCTGAACGGCAGTGGCGAACCCGCACGCGCCCAAGCACTCCGCCTCGATGACCGTGAACAACCCGTCTTCGGTGGTCTCTCCTTCCCGGGTTCCGGTGTGCTCGAGAAAGCTCTCCAGCACATCGGTGGCGCCGTTCAGGAAGCAGGAGATGTTCGTGCAGACCTGAATGAGGTGCCGGCCGCAGGGACGCTTGTTGTACATCGTGTAGAAGGAGGCCACCGACCATACGTAGGCCGGCGTCAGCTCGAGCACGCCGGCGATCTTCTCCATGTCATCGGTGGAAATCCAGCCGTGCAGCTCGTGGGCGAAGCTCAGGAGGGGAAGAAGTGCCGCCCTCTTCGTCGGGTAGCGGCTGAGGATCGCCTCCACTCGGTCCAAGTCCTCTTCCGTCTCGAACAGCGGAGCGTCGGGATCTCGGTCCGCGAGCTGGAAGGGTTGCGCTCCGGCCACCGACGGGTGAAGACGGCGACTCATCGGTCGATCTCTCCCAGCACGATATCGATGCTGGCGTTCGCCGCGAGCACATCTGCCACGAGCTCGCCTTCAATGAGAAACGGCAGAACGCCCAGGTTGATAAACGACGGGGCCCGGAAACGGCAGCGCACCGGTTTGGTGCCCCCATCGGACACGAGGCCGATCCCGAGCTCGCCCTTGGACGCTTCGATCGAGTACCACACCTCGCCGGCCGGCACGCGCAGGCCCTCCATGACCAGCTTGAAGTGGGCGATCATCGAGTCGATCGACCCCATGGCCTCGCTCTTGGGTGGCAGCACGACCGAGTGGTCGTCGACGTTGATCGGGCCCCCTGGGAGCCGGTCGAGCGCCTGCTCGATTATGCGCACGCTCTGGCGAATCTCCTCGAAGCGCACGAGAAAGCGATCGTAGCAGTCGCCGTGCTCGCCGACCGGGACGTCGAACTCGTATTCCTCGTACCCGAGATACGGGCGTGCTTTGCGCACATCGTAGGCGACTCCGCTCGCCCTGAGATTGGGACCTGTGAGCCCGAAGCTGATCGCGTCGTCGGGACCGATGATCCCGACATCCTGCTGGCGCGATATCCAGATCGCGTTTCGGGTCAACAGGCGATCCACTTCGGCGAGCGTCTTCGGGAGCGTCTCGACGAAGTTCCGCGCACCATCGATCCAGCCGGGCGGCAGGTCCGCCAGCATGCCACCCACGCGCGTGGTCGAGGGCGTGAGGCGAGCTCCCGTATAGGCCTCGTGCAGGTTGTAGATTCGCTCGCGTTCCTGGAAGGTGTAGAGAAAGACCGTCAGGGCGCCCAGGTCCATCGCGGTGGTGCCCAACCACAGCAGATGCCCGAGGATTCGGTTCAGTTCCGAGAGGATCACTCGGACCACGCGGCATCGCGGTGTGATCTCGATCCCCAGCAGGCTCTCGACGGCCAGGGCATACGCGATGTTGTACAGCATCGGCGCCAGGTAGTCCATCCTGTCGGTATAGGGAACAACCTGGTTCCACTCGCGATACTCGCAGGTCTTCTCGAAGCCGGTGTGCAGGTAGCCGATGTGCGGGACGCAGCTCAGGATACGCTCTCCGTCGAGCTGCAGGACGAGGCGCAGCACTCCGTGCGTGGCCGGGTGCTGCGGGCCGAGGTTCAGCAGAAGCGGCTGGCCCTCCAGAGGATCACCGCGGACTTCGCCCGGGAGGCTGTCCGGCGGTGCGTCTCGCACGGCTACTTCGGAGACGATCCCCGCCATCCGAAGCTCTTCCTCCGCGTAGGTGTCGACGAGGCCTCGGGCGAGCGCCCTGCGGGTCTGCTCCGAGCGACTGAAACGGCCTCGCAGCGGAAAGTCCTTACGCAGCGGAAAGCCCTCTTCGTAGTTCTCGGGCATCAGGATGCGCCGCAGGTCCGGATGGCCGCGAAACGTGATGCCGAACAGGTCATAGACCTCTCGTTCCAGCCAATTCGCCGTGTCCCAGAGCGGCGTGACGGTGGGCAGCTCCAGCCGCTCAAGCGGGAGCTTCGCGACCACGCGCAACTGGCGCCCATTCTTCATGGACCAGAGCTGGTACCACACGCGTAGGGGACGACCGGCGCCCAAGTCGACGGCCATGATGTCGGCCAGCAGATCGTACGCCTGGCTCGCTTCCATCTTCAGGAAGTGGAGGATCTGGAAGACGAGCGACGGGTCCACGGTGACGACCGGCACACCGATCGCATCCGACGCCACTTCCTTCAGTGCTTCGCCGAACGACGCTCGAAGCGCTGTGACGGAAGCGTGGCTCTCCGGATCTGCGCCGGACGTGCCTTCTCCGATGATGAGCCGTGGGGAAGCTTTTGCTGTGGCCTGCGTCATCCCTGACCGGTCAGGAGTGCTCCAAGAGTCTTTCGCGCCGGTCTACGGGCCGGGCGATGGCGGACGTAGCGGCCAAGCCGCTGGCGCGATTCTGCGCCGTAGAGTTGCCGAACGGTTGTGCCACGAGCTCGATGCTCTCCGGGGGCAGGTTGGGACGGCCCACCGCCTCTTCAGGCTCGGCTCGAAACGCCATACTACTCAGGGTCTCGCCTTTGATCTTCTCCTGGATCATCATGAGCCCATAAGCCAGCCCTTCGGGCCGAGGCGGGCAGCCTGGGACATAGACATCCACCGGGAGGATCGTATCGATGCCCTGCACGATCGTGTAGTTGTCGAACATGCCGCCCGAGCTGGCACACGCCCCCATGGAAACACACCATTTCGGCTGCGGCATCTGGTCCCAAATCTTCCTGAGGACGGGCGCGAGCTTATAGCTGACTCGCCCGGCGACGATCATCAGATCGGCCTGACGTGGGCTGAACGACATCCGCTCCATGCCGAAGCGCGACAGATCGTATTTGGAGCCGAAGGCCGCCATCATCTCGATCCCGCAGCATGCGGTGCCGAACGGCATCGGCCAAAGCGAGTTTCGGCGGGCCCAGTTGATGACGTAGTCCAGCCGAGTCGTCAGCCAGTTCTGGGGGATGCCGGTATCGAGCCGCCCGCTCTCGAGGACCGGGAGCGGGTGCCGCTCCGATCTGGCCGTTTCGCCGGGAGCGCTCAATCCCACTCCAGAGCTCCCTTCTTCCAGGCATACGCGAGCCCTACGCCGAGGACGGCAAGAAAGACCAGCATCGCCACGAAACCGCTGAGCGGAAGGTCCCGAAACACGACAGCCCACGGTAGAAGGAAGATCGTCTCGATGTCGAAGACGATGAACAGTATCCCGACGATGTAGAAGTTGACCGACAGCCGCTCCCTCGTGCCCCCCAGGGGCGTCATGCCCGATTCGTAGGGGGAACTCTTGACGGCAGTCGGACGTACGGCCCCGATCATCTGCCCGAGCCCGATGATGAGAACCGCGTTTAAGATGCCCAGAAAGCCGAGAATGACGATCCCCAGATATGAATCCGTCATGCGGTCACGGTCGGCGACAACGAGTGCTTGTGAAAAACTTCACTTGACGCGGGCGAAGATAGCGGGCGCTCGATGAGGCCGTCAATGAACGGTGTCCGCTGGCTGAGGACGAGTGAAGGCGGTTTCGTGCTGGCCGCAGAGGGACTCGGACCGGCTCTCCTGTGCATTCACGGATTGAGTGCGAATCGCCACTCCTGGGATGCCGTCGGACGATCACTGAGAGACCGCTTCACGGTCGTCGCACCGGACCTTCTCGGAAGGGGCGATTCGGAGCTTCCGGCTCAGCCACGCTACCGGCTCGCCGACGAGGTGCGCCGCGTCGCCGAGCTCGTTCAGTTGACCGAGATGGAGAGTCTCATCGTCGTCGGCCACTCGCACGGAGCGGCGATCGCCCTAGGCCTTGCCCGCCAGCTGCCCGCGGTGACTGGTCTGGTGCTGGTCAGCCCGACGACCCCGTGGTCAAAGCGGCCGCGCGCCCTGGATATGCCCGGTCTTCGGCAGCAGAGGGCAGTGGCCGCAATCATGAAACGGTTTCGAAAACCGATCACACGGTATATCCTCGAGCGCCGAGTCTTGGGCGCGGACGTCAATGCGGATCAGGAGCTGATCGATCGCTACTCGGCGGCCTATGCAGAGGAAGAACGCGCCCTCGCGCTGTTGGCTGCGCTGGTAGACTGGAGACCGGAGGAGCTCACCGATTGGCTCCCCGATCGATCGGTGCCTACGATCGTGATGTCGGGGGTACTGGATCACCGCATGCCTGTTCGAGAGACCGTCAGGCTGGCCGATCGGATCGGGGCCTCATATGTGGCGGTGGCCAGAGCCGGACATGCCGTTCCCGACGAGAGACCGAACCTCGTGGCCGAGGCCGTCCGCGAGATCGGAGAGTCGATGAAGCTTCCCTCTTACACGATGCCCGACGGAGGCCCGACAAGCGCATGAGCATCAAGAGCGATCGCTGGATCCGCCAAATGGCGGTGAGCCACGGAATGATCGAGCCGTTCGAGGAGAAACAGGTCCGGCAGGACGTGATCTCTTTCGGACTCAGCAGCTACGGCTACGACATGAGGGTGGCCGATGAGTTCCGCATTTTTCACAATGCTCTTTCTCCCGTGGTGGACCCGAAGGCGTTCGATGAGAGATCCTTCGTGGAGTATGAGGGCGAGGTCTGCCTGATCCCGCCCAACTCCTTCGCTCTGGCGCGATCGGTCGAGTACTTCCGCATCCCCCGGGACGTGCTGACGATCTGCGTCGGAAAGAGCACGTATGCGCGCTGCGGGATCATCACGAACGTGACTCCGTTCGAGCCCGAATGGGAGGGGTTCGTGACTCTCGAGATCAGCAACACCACTCCCCTCCCCGCCCGCATCTATGCGAACGAAGGCATCGCCCAGGTGCTCTTTTTCGAATCGGACGAGCCCTGCGAGGTCAGCTACAAGGACAAGAAGGGAAAGTACCAGGCCCAGACCGGCGTCACGCCCCCTCGACTCTAGGCGTGCCGCCAGGCCGCCGCCGCGGCGGTGAACCAGCCGATCAGGAGGAGCAGACCGCCGAGCGGCGTCAGTGCTCCAAGCCAGCGCGCGCCGGTCAGGGCCAGCGCGTACAGGCTTCCAGAGAAGATGAGGCTCCCCGCCACGAAAAACCATCCGGCCGCGTGCCAGAACGCTCCCGGCCATCGGGCCATGGCCAGAGCGACGATCAGAAGCGCGAGCGCATGATACAGTCCGTAACGAGCGGCGGTCTCCCACGTTACCAGAAGCTCGGGCTCGAGCCGATCCCGCAGGCCATGCGCGCCGAAGGCGCCCGCAGCAACGGCGATCAGGGCCAAGACGGCGCCGATTGTGAAGAATGTTCGGCTCATGTGCCTCGAATTGCGCATATTCCGGGCGTCTTTCGGGTCCGGCGCACCAAGCTATCGATCTGCTCCGGTATGGGCGACCGTGCCATGTACCATCAGCAGCGGAAGATGCGAGGGCACGGGGCGCCGGTTGATGCTGCCGACTCGAACCGAAGCGCTCGGCACACTCCTGGCACACTGAGCCTGGGCTCGGCGAACGGGCCTCACCATCAGACATAAGGTGAGAAGAGCAATCACAAGTGAACGAAAAACAGCAGCTTACTGACCGGGTAGCCGTCCCGCGGGTCGTCGCCATCCTCTCCGGAGACGCCGATCAGGACGCGCCTGTAGAGGAGGCTCTCGAAGGCCTGTCGGCCGATGTCCTGGTCACAGCGGATGCCGGCGCGGCCGTGGATCATCTTCTCCGTGGACTCAGCTTCGAGGATAGCGAATTCGCGGCTTCGACGGATTCGGGCGAGGTTCCCCGCGTCGTGCCGAGGGCTCCGTCCCTGTTCAAGAGCCGGTCACTCTACACGGAGGCCACGCGCTTTGTAGAGGCCGTATTGGACGACGTGAGGACCGGACGAGCACCACAGCTTGCCGCGTCGCGAGTTCTGTCCGAAAGGGTTCACACCTCACTGCTGCAGAGCAATCGGCTGCTCCTCATGGCGCTCGAGCCGTACGAGAGATTCGAGCTCCCCGCCCACTGCGTCAACGTGGCGCTCCTGGCAGGCAAGATCGCGATGGGGCTGGACTGGGGGGTGGACGGTGTACTCCGGGCGATTCAGGCCGGACTCCTGCACGATATGGGAATGGCTCGCCTACCGGACCGGCTGATTCACAAGGAGGGCAAGCTCACGGACGAAGAGTGGGATCAGGTTCGGGAGCACCCGACGCGTGGAGCGGAGATCATCGAGGGGTTCGGTGAAGAATTCGATTGGCTTCGCCGTGCGGTGGTCCAGGAGCACGAGCGAATGAATGGTCAGGGGTATCCGGCGGGCCTAGCCGGCCGGGAGATCGATGCCCTGGCACGGGTAATCGCGGTCGCCGACGTCTTCGAAGCCTTCTCGCACCCGCGCACCTACCGATCCCTGTTCACGTCGTACGAGGCGCTGGAGAAGGTGGTTGGTTTGCGTGACGAGTCGCTCTCTGGTGACATCGTCGCGGCACTGGTGGATGAGATCTCCGCCTTCCCGCTGGACAGCTTTGTCTTGCTCAGCACGGGCGAGATCGGTCGGGTTGTGAGCACGAATCCGATGAACTTGATGCGTCCGGTCGTTCAGACCGTGTGGGATCCGCTTTGGCAGCCGATCGGGGAGCCTCGTACCCTGGATCTGTCGGCCGAAACGGCCATCTCCGTGAGTCGTCCGCTGCACGAAACAGAGCTGCCCATCACGTAGAGCCGCACCGGCTCCCATCCGACGTGCACCCGGCGTTCCTCGGGCTTTGACAGTTCCGCTCGCGTCGGATAGCCTGTGTTCGACGAACTCTGACCAAGGAGCGTCGGGCATGGCTCAGACCGAGCTTCTCCAGCATCGCGGTTTCGGCGAGACCTCGCGCCGGGATACCTGGTGGATACAGCCGCTGGTGGTCTTTTTGGGACTGTCTACCTTCGTGGTTTACTCCATGTGGGCGGCGTTCCAGGGAGCTTACTACACGGCCGGCCCATATCTCTCGCCTTTCTATTCCCCGGAGCTGTTCGGGGAGTCGCATCACGCCTGGTTCGGACCGAGGCCGGGCTGGTGGCCCACCCGACTGCCGTTCTCTCCGGCCTTCCTGATCCTCTGGGCCCCGGCCGGATTTCGCCTCACCTGCTACTATTACCGAGGCGCCTACTACAAAGCGTTCTGGGCCGATCCGCCGGCCTGTTCCGTCGGTGAACCGCGCAAGCGCTATCGGGGCGAGAATTCCTTCCCGCTGATTCTCCAGAACGTTCATCGCTACTTCATGTATCTGGCGCTGGCGTTCATCGTCTTTCTCTCCTACGACGCTTGGCGGGCGCTCTGGTTCGCGGATCCGGGGACGGGCCAGGAATCGTTCGGTATTGGAGTCGGCACCCTCGTTCTGGTGATCAATGTGGTTCTCCTCGGCGGCTACACCCTGGGATGCCACTCCTTGAGACACCTCGTCGGGGGCTTTCGGGACAGGCTGTCCGGCTCGGCAGTGAGCTACGCCAGCTACCGCTGCGTCAGCTGCCTGAACCGCGGGCATATGCGGTGGGCCTGGCTCAGCCTCTTCTGGGTCGGATTCACCGACTTGTACGTTCGACTGGTCTCGATGGGTATCTGGACGGACTGGAGGATCTTCTGATGCTCTGCAGCGCCGACACGAGAGGGCTCGGGCAATGAGCCGCTTCGCCATCCATGAGTACGATGTGCTAGTCGTCGGCGCCGGCGGCGCCGGACTGCGGGCCGCCATCGAGGCGGCGGCCGAGGAAGCCTCGGTCGGCATCGTGTGCAAATCGCTGCTCGGAAAGGCGCATACTGTCATGGCGGAGGGCGGAGTGGCCGCGGCCCTGTCCAACGTCGATGATCGAGACAACTGGCGTGTCCACTTCGCTGACACCATGAGGGGAGGTCAGTACCTGAACCAGCCGCTCATGGCGGAGCTTCACGCGAGAGAGTCGCCGGACCGGGTGCGGGAGCTGGAGGCGTGGGGCGCGCTGTTTGACCGGACGGACGACGGTCGCGTTCTGCAGCGCAACTTCGGCGGCCATCAGTATCCCCGACTCGCGCATGTAGGCGACCGAACCGGCCTCGAGATGATCCGCACGCTGCAGGATCATGGCATCCACCAGGGAATCGACGTGCACATGGAGTGCACGGTGTTGAGGTTGTTGAAGGACGGCGACCGCGTCGTCGGAGCGTTCGCCTACGAACGGGAGACGGGGCGTTTTCTCGTTTTTCGCGCGAAGGCGACGGTCCTGGCCACGGGGGGGACCGGTAGGGCCTATCGGATTACCAGCAACAGCTGGGAATACACCGGCGACGGTCACGCTCTCGCCTACGAGGCGGGCGCCGAGCTGATCGACATGGAGTTTGTCCAGTTTCATCCGACGGGGATGATCTGGCCGCCGAGCGTCCGCGGCATCCTCGTCACCGAGGGGGTCAGGGGCGAAGGAGGGGTTCTCCTGAACAGCGAGGGGGAGCGCTTCATGTTCGAAGATATCCCCGAGCTGTATCGAGACTCTACGGCCGATAGCCCGGACGAGGGATGGCGCTACACTCAGGGCGACCGCGACGCCCGCCGGCCGCCCGAGCTCCTGACCCGCGATCACGTGGCTCGATGTATCCTCCGAGAGGTGAGGGAGGGCCGCGGGAGCCCTCACGGCGGCGCGTTCCTCGATATCGCATGGATCCGCGACAAGCTCCCGGATGGCGAGGCGCACATCAAGCGGAAGCTCCCCAGCATGTATCACCAGTTCAAGGAGCTGGCGGACATCGACATCACGCAGGAGGCGATGGAAGTCGGACCCACCACACACTACGTGATGGGTGGTGTGCGGGTTGACTCGGAGAGCCAGATGTCCACTAGCGTGCCGGGACTCTTCGCGGCTGGGGAGTGTGGAGGTGGCCTGCATGGCGCGAATCGTCTCGGAGGCAATTCACTGTCGGACCTTCTGGTGTTCGGACAACGAGCCGGTGAGTACGCAGCTGCGTTCGCGGCGGATCACCCTCACGGTGAGATCGCAGAGGAAGCAGTAGAGCAGGCGGAGCGCGAGGCGCTCGCGCCACTCGAGCGAACCGACGGTGAATCGCCCTACGCCCTTCAGGAAGAGCTGGAAGAGGCGATGCAGGATCTCGTCGGGATCGTGCGCTCCGAGAAAGACATGGAGCGGGGACTCGAGAAAGTACTCGAGCTGCATGAGCGCACACGCGGGGTCTCGGCGGAGGGCAACCGACAGTACAACCCGGGCTGGCACACGGCTCTCGACCTTCCCTGCCTCCTCGTGGTTTCCGAGGCGGTCACGCGCGCCGCGCTGCTCAGAAAGGAAAGCCGCGGAGCCCAGTTTCGGGAGGATTTCCCGGAGAAGCACGCGGAGTTCGCGAGCGTCAACAGCGTGGTTCGAAAGGGAGCGTCCGGCGAGATGGAGGTACGCCACGTGCCGGTGCCCGAGCTGACGGCCGAGCAGAAGCAGATCATCGAGGAGATGGGCTGATGGCTGAGGTTCGGTTCATGATCTGGCGAGGCGACGCCGATCGCGGCGAGTTCCAGGACTACGATACCGAGATCACAGAGGGCATGGTCGTACTGGATGCGGTCCATCAGATCCAGGCGGAATCGGCTCCCGATCTGGCGGTTCGTTGGAACTGCAAGGCCGGCAAGTGCGGATCCTGCTCAGCAGAGGTGAACGGAAACCCGCGCCTGATGTGCATGACCCGCATGAGCGATCTGCCGTTCGAGGCGCCGATCACGGTCGAGCCGATAAAGGCGTTCCCGCTGGTCAAGGACCTGGTCACCGACGTCTCGTGGAACTTCGAGATGAAGAAGCGGATCAAACCGTTTCGGCCTCGCCCGCCCGACGCGGAGGACGGGACTTGGAGGTTCGATCAGGTTGACGCCGACCGGGTCCAGGAGTTCCGCAAGTGTATCGAGTGCTTCCTGTGCCAGAATGTGTGCCACGTCCTACGCGAACATCATCTGCACGATGAGTTCATCTGGCCGCGATATCTCGTCAACGTGGCCGCCTTGGAGATGCATCCTCTCGACACCGAGAATCGGCTGAGCGAGCTTCGCTCCGATCAAGGGATCGGTTACTGCAACATCACGAAGTGCTGCACGAAGGTCTGCCCCGAGCACATCACGATCACCGACAACGCGATCATCCCGCTCAAGGAGCGGGTGGTCGACGAGTTCTACGACCCGTTCAGGAAGCTGATCCGCCTCGTCAAGCGGTGAGGGTCGTCGCCTTCTACAGCGTCGACATCGTCTCTCGCACCTCGGCAGCGGAGTTCTCGAGCGCCGCCATCTCGCTGGCGGTGAGCTCGACCTCGTAGATCCCCTCGAGTCCGTCTCGGCCCAGCTTGCAGGGCACGCCCATAAAGATGCCCTCCAGGCCGTACTCGCCTTCGAGCCACACCGAGCATGGCAGCACACGCTTCTTGTCACGGACTATCGACTCGCACATCTGGGCGACCGCCGATGAAGGAGCGTAGTAGGCACTGCCCTCCTTCAGGAGAGAGACGATCTCGCCTCCACCCTTCCGCGTCCGTTCCACCAGCGCCTCGATTCGTTCTTCCTCCATCAGCTGCCCGAGCGGAATGCCGCCGACCGAAACGGAGCTGGCGAGCGGCACCATGCTGTCGCCGTGTCCTCCCAGCACCAGGGCTTGAATGTCCTCGACGCTGACGTTCAACTCGAGCGAGATGAAGCTCCTGAAGCGTGCCGTATCGAGAATGCCGGCCATCCCGATCACTCGCTCCCGGGGGAAGCCGGTCGTCTGCATGGCCACATAGGACATCACATCCAGGGGGTTCGTGACCATCAAGATGATCGCCTCCGGGCTGTACTTCGCGATCTCGTTGGAGATGGCGCCCACAATGCCGGCGTTCTTCGTGACCAAGTCCGATCGGCTCATCCCCGGTTTGCGGGCCAACCCCGCCGTCACGACGTAGAGCCCCGAGCCGGCTGTGTCCTCGTAGGTCGTCGAGCCCACCACGCGGGTATCGAACCCCTCGACCGGGGCCGATTCCCACTGGTCGAGCCCCTTCCCCTGAGCCAGGCCGTCAATGATGTCTACAAGGTGGACTTGGCGCGCCAACTCCCGTTCGGCGATTCGCTGAGCTGCGGTCGCACCGACATGGCCGGCACCCACTACGGTAATCTTTTCCACTTGTGCCTCTTTTCTGCTCGCGGCCGTCAGGGGCTGGTCTTGTGAGGTAGGGTTACGAAATTGTGGAGGCCGCGGTCGGAGCGCACGGTCCTCCGGATCTAGCTTAGAGCGGCGCCGTCATGCCTCCGACTCGTCGCGTAATCTCACTGGCTATGGTCTCCATGAGGTTGTCCCAGCGCTCCGGGCTCGCGGTGTCGAGCGCCGCCTCGACAAGCTCGAGGAGCCGTCGGGCCTCTCCCCGCGTCAGAGCCCGCGCCGGATCGGCTTCAGCCAGCTCTTGCTTGAGTTCCTCCAACTGTTCTCTCAGCTCCTGATATCGCTGTCGTTCCTCGTAGGTCATCTCGGCTTCGTCCGTCCTCTCCTCATCCGTGTCGTGCCTCAGCCGCCCACCTGACTGAGAGCGGCAAGCCCGCCGCTGCCGGCGGCGCTACCAATCTGCAACCAGTGGCGTTCCTGCTTCTCCTCCAGTGCCTCGCGTACGGCCTGCAGAACGTCCCCGTGCTGGCGCAACGGCGTTTTGAGATCCACCTGGTGCTCGCCGAACAGACAGGTCCGAAGCTGGCCGTCCGCCGTCAGCCGCACCCGGTTGCAGCGGTCGCAGTAGTTGTGTGACAGTGGTGTGATGACGCCGACCGTGCCCTTTCCGTCCTCGTACTGAAAGTAGCGTGCCGGCCCGTTTCCGATCGGTCCCGGCACCGGTGCGAGGCCACCCAGACGCTCGACGCGCCCGAGCATCTCATCGGCCGAGATGAATCGATCCGTCAGATGGAGGTTCTTCTCCACCGGCATCAGCTCTATGAACCGAACGTGCCACGGCCGGTTCCGGGTGAGCCGCGCGAAGTCGGCGAACTCATCGTCATTGATCCCCCGCATCATGACCGTGTTGATCTTGATCGGATCGAATCCGGCACCCTCGGCGGCCGTCAGCCCGCTGAGCGTAGCATCGAAGAAGCGCCCTGCCCTGTGCGTGATCTCCTCGAAGCGGTCGCGATTCAGGGTGTCGAGACTGACGTTGATCCGTCGAACTCCCGCCGATCGGAGAGCGGCAGCAAACTCCGGCAGCAGGATCGCGTTCGTGGAGAGCGAGATATCCTCGATCTCGCGGACCGAGGAGATCATCTCGGCTAGGCCGGCGAGGTTCTGCCTGACGAGCGGCTCACCTCCCGTCAGCCGGACTCGCCTGAGGCCGATGCTCGCCATCTGGCGTACGATCTCGGTGATCTCCTCGTACGTGAGCAGCTCGGGCTTGGGAATCCAGTCGAGGCCTCCAACCGGCATGCAGTAGGTGCAGCGCAGGTTGCACTTGTCGGTCACTGAGATCCGCAGATAGTCGATGCGACGGCCGAACTGATCTCGCATTACATCTCCACCGCCACCGCGCCCACCCATACTTCGGTTCCGTCCGCGTATTCCTCGCGTTTCCAGATCGGGAGCCGCTGTTTGATTTGTTCCATCACCTGCATGGACGCCTCGTAGGCGGCCGCGCGATGCGTGGCGGCAACGACGATGGCCACGCTCGTTTCGCCCAGCTCTACGGTGCCGGTTCGGTGAACGGCTTCCACGTGGCTGACATCCCAGTCGTCCGCCACTTCGGTCAGGATCGACAAGAGCTCGCGCTCGGCCATATCGGCGTAGGCTTCGTAGTGGAGACGCCTGACGGAGCGTCCTCCGTTGTGATCCCGCACGCGTCCGACGAAATGCACGACCGCGCCATCGGCACTGGAGCCCGCCTTCAGGATCTCCTCGGGGCGAATCGGCTGCGCCGTGATCCGGGCGACGATGTGCGAGCTCATTCCACCCCTCCAGCGAACAGTCCGCCGGCGACGGGTGGGATGAGGGCGATCTCGTCGTTCGGGGCCAGGGAGTGGTCCAGCGAAACGTATTCGCGGTTCACAGCCACCGTCGGTTCGGACGGTAGCGAATCGAGGCCAGGCAGCCCGCGAAGCAGAGCGACGGCTTTCCGCACCGTCGCTCCGGTCGGCACCTGCAGCTCGATGGAGCTATCCTCGGCCAAATCCCTATAGTGAGCGAACAGCAGGACGGTCACGGTCGAGAGATCCTCAGGAGACGGTTGCATCGTTCTCCGCGTCGGCCATCAGCTCGGTGTCCAGGT
Source organism: Gemmatimonadota bacterium (assembly GCA_039589875.1). Taxonomy (GTDB): domain Bacteria; phylum Gemmatimonadota; class Gemmatimonadetes; order Palauibacterales; family Palauibacteraceae. The sequence continues at coordinate 27,136 of JBDHGL010000009.1, read as the reverse complement.
ACGTGATGAACTTTCCGACCGCGGCTCGATCGCGCAGAGAGGAGGCGCGAACGATCGTGGCGCCGCCTTCGGGGTCGGGTGTCGCAGCCACCACGACATTGCTCCGAAACGTGGAGAAGCTCACGTGCGTCGGGGTCTCGGTCTCGATCCAAGCAGGGTGTATCGCCTGGGGCCCCGTGAAGAACCGCTTCGCGGCCTCCAACACTTCGTGCACGGATAGCGTGCTCGTCGTTTCGCCTGTCATTCCGCGAGTCACCTCGTTTTCTTGACGTCCCATCACGGTTGCGGGTATGATCTCGGCGCGGTGGACAAGTCAAGCTGGGTACGGTGTCGCGACCGGGGTCTTGCCGAGAAATGTAGCGCATGTTCGAGACCCCTTCAATTTGAACCCGAGCTGGTCCGGCCGACTCGTCGGCTGGCCATGAGGATGATTCCAAGTGCGATTCTCATCCAACGTCGATGTCCTGAAGCCCTCGGCAACCCTGGCTTTCGCGGCGAGGGCCCGAGAGCTTCGTGCCGCCGGAAGATCGATCGTTGATCTGTCCGCTGGGGAACCGGCTTTTTCAACACCTGCCTACGCGGCGAACGCGGGCATTCGCTCGATCGAGGAAGGCCGAACGAAGTATCCTCCCACCCCCGGCATTCTCGAACTGCGGACTGCGATCGCGGAGTATCTGACGGAGACTGCCGCGCATGCACCAGGAGACCCGGCCCGGGTGCTGGTCGGTGCCGGGGTGAAGCAGGCCCTGTTCAACTGCCTTTTCTGTCTGTTCGGTCCGGGCGACGAGGTATTGGTTCCAACTCCGGCATGGCCTACGTATGAGACGGCGATCGGCCTTACCGGGGCGACGGCAGTCCTCGTGCCGACTTCATGGACCGATGGATTTCACGTCTCCGTAGATGCGCTCGAAGAGCGACGTAGCCCTCGCACGCGCGGCCTGATCATCAACAGCCCGGGCAACCCCACCGGCGCGGTGTATCCTCTGCGGCTCGTGGAGGAGTTGGTGGCTTGGTCGGCCAGCCACGGCATCTGGCTTCTGTCCGACGAGATCTACCGGCGGCTTTTCTACGCTGGGCGCTCCGCACCCTCCGTGTACGACGTGCCCGACCGCCCCGAGCAGGTGATTCTGCTGGACGGAGTCTCGAAGGCGCTCGCCATGACTGGCTGGCGGATCGGCTTTGCAGAGGGCTCGCCCGATATCATACGGAAGGCCTCGGATTTCCAGAGCCAGACCACTTCCGGAGCAGCCGGACCCTCTCAGTACGCTGCGGCGGCAGCGCTAGGAGAAAGCGCTGAACGGGAAGCGGCGATCGAGGCTTTCGTGGAGGCGCTCGATCACAACCGGGAGGTGGGTTTCCGGCTCTTGAGCCGGGTGGACGCTCTCGAGGTACGTGAGCCGGAAGGCGGTATCTATCTGTTCGCCAAGGCGAGGGACCCACGGCCCTCGGCCGCGTTAGCGGAGGGGTTGCTAGAAGCAGGCGTAGCATGCGTTCCGGGCGAGCCATTCGGCTCACCCGGCTATCTGCGCTTCAACTTCGCCGTGGACGAGGATGCGTTGACGGAGGGACTCGAGCGCGTCGCTCGCTTCCTAGAAGGTTGATTCCCCGCCGCTCCAGCCACCACTCCAAGGCTGCTGTGGCGGTGGGGGCTCCTCTGGGACCGGCTCTGCCGGCTTGTCGGCCTCCTCCGCCACTTCTTCCTTGAAGAGGCGCGAGGGCTTGAATACCGGAACCGCCCTGGCCGGGACCTGAACCGCCTCCCCCGTTCGCGGGTTTCTCGCCAATCGCGGCTTTCGACGACGAACTTTGAACGTGCCGAAACCGCGGATCTCGATATGCTCGCCGCTCGCCAGGGACTGCTTCACCGAGTTCAGGAATGCGTCGATGATCGCGGCGCAATCCTTCTTCGTGACACCCGGCCCGATCGCCTCGTAGACCCGTTCCACCAGATCGGCCTTCGTCATCTGTTCTCCCTCCGCCTAGGTGGCTGGTTCTTCTCCCCTGCCCCGGCTGCGACCTCTACCTCCAGAGGTAGAGCAACTGCGGTCCGGCGGACCGAGGCCGCTCCAACCAGGGCATCCACTCCCGCAACCTGCCCTCGGCGATACCCGAGAGGAGGTCTATCAAGCCGGTCTTACGTTGACCGGGACGAACCGTGGGCGGGTTCTCGCCGAGACCCGCCATCGCCGCCGCTCTGTCGATTGCCTCTTGCAGGGTGCCCAGGCCGTCGATCAGGCCCAGCTGTACGGCTCGCTCGCCCGAGACCACCCGTCCGTCGGCCACCCGCAAAACCTCTTCCCTCGTGAGGTCGCGATTCTCCACTACGGCCGCGACGAACTGCTCGTATACGTCATTCACGAGCTCTTCGAGGATAGCCCGTTCGGCCTCCGTCAGGGCACGCGATATCGAGCCGAGGTCTTTATAGTCTCCGCTCTTCACGACCTCGATGCCCACACCCATCTTCTTGAGCAGCTCCTCCGCATGCGGAAGCTGCATGATCACTCCGATCGACCCCGTCATGCTTCCGGGAAGCGCCATTATGCTGTCGGCCCCCAGCGCGACGTAGTAACCGCCCGAGGCCCCGACATCGCCGATCCAAGCGACAACTGGCCGATCGTCTTCTTCACGTAGGTGCTTGATTTGACCGAACAGGTCCTGGGACGCGCCGACGCTCCCACCGGGTGAGCGGATCTCGAGAACGAACGCCTTCACCTCTTCCCGGTCGCTCAGCTCCACGAGGTCCCGTCCAAAGGACCGGTCCGCGTAGATGACCCCGCCGATGGGCAGCACGCCTACCCTGCTGTCGCCGAACGGGAGCACCGATCGGCCGAGCAGAAGCCTCGAGGAGAGGTAGACTCCGCTGCCGAACAGCAGCAGCAGGAGCACTATGCTCAGCACAGTCGTACGGTGCTTTCGGTTGGCCATTCGTCACGCGGATCCGGAGGGGATTCGACGGCCCGAAGACCCTGGTCAAGTAAAGCTAGCCGCGGGGAGGGAAACCTGTCAACCGGTTGCCGCGCTTGCAGTTGTGTGCATCGCCTCGACAAAACTGTCGAACAGATACCGGCTGTCGTGCGGCCCAGGGGCGGATTCCGGATGATACTGAACCGCAAAAACGGGTCGGAAGGAGTGGGCGAGACCCTCGATGGTTCCGTCGTTCAGGTTCATATGCGTGACGCGCAGCTCCTCGGCTCCATCGATCGCTCGGTCCGATGTGCGGACCGCGAAGCCGTGGTTTTGCGAGGTGATCTCGACCGCGCCGGTCTCCAGGTTCCTTACCGGATGATTGCCGCCCCGGTGCCCGTAGGGGAGCTTGTACGTCCGCCCTCCGAACGCGCGCGCGATCAGCTGGAGGCCGAGGCAGATACCGAAGATCGGTTGGCCGGCGTCCGACAGGGCGCGGATCTTTTCCGCCGCTTCCGGCACCGCCTCCGGGTCTCCGGGGCCGTTCGAGATGAAGATCCCGGCCGGTTCCGTCGCCAGGATCTCCTCGACGGATGTCGCGGCAGGCAAGACGCGCACCGAATAGCCCCGGTCTCGAATGAGCTCCAGGGAGCGTCGCTTCACCCCATAGTCTAGACAGGTGACGGTCGGTGCGCCGAGACCGGCGTGCTCCACCGTGTAGGCATCCGGCGTGCTTACTTCGGTGGCCAGATTGCGGCCGGCCATGGGTGGTTGGGCACGAACCTGTGGTAGCGCGTCGGCTTGATTCGTCGTAGCCGGGAAAAAGCCGGCGCGCATCGCTCCGGCCGCCCGGATATGTCGCGTGATGGAGCGAGTGTCCGGGCCGACCAGGGTCGGGATCGCGTGTCGCTCCAGGTACTCCCGAAGCGGCTCTCGGCCCCGCGGGGCGCCGTACGACAAGCGGCGCACGACGAACCCGCCCACCCACGATCGGCGAGATTGGGCTTCCTCCGGACACGTCCCGTAATTGCCGATCATCGGTGCCGTCATGACGACGACCTGTCCGGCGAACGAGGGGTCGGTCAGCACTTCCTGGTAACCGGTATGGTTGGTCGTGAACACCACTTCACCGAATGCCTCTTCGGCGCCGCCCAGCATCTGTCCCTCGAAGTGCGCTCCATCCTCCAACAGCAGGTAGCCCTCGGTGCCTTGCGACCGGATGGCGGCCTCCTTCCTTTCTCCTGATGAGCAACGATACCGTTTACATCTACGCGGACGAATCCTGCCTCGGCAACCAGTTCGAGGGCGGGAACCCTGGTGCCGCCGCCGGAATGGTCGAGCAGTTCGACCGGCGAACGGGGTGGCGGCGCAAGGATTACTTCGAGTTCGATCCGGAAACGACCAACAACCGCATGGCGCTGCTCTCGGGGATCCTGGGCCTCGCCGCGCTACGTCGCTCGTGCGGCGTGGTCTTCACCTCCGACAGCAAGTATCTCGTCACCGGAATGAAGGAGTGGGTGCACTCCTGGGCGGCTCGAGGCTGGCGGAGAAAATCGGGAGCGATCGAGAACCTGGATCTCTGGCAACGCCTCGTTCAAGAGGCGGGCCGCCATCGCGTGGAGTGGAGGTGGGTGCGCGGCCACGCCGGCCACCCGAAGAACGAGTACGCGAACATGTTGGCCGTCCGAGCGGCTCGGGACGCCAGGAGCTCGGATGGCCTCATCGAGTCGGGTTTCGAGAGCTGGTTGGAGGAAGAGATGGAACGGGGGCGCTACTTGGAGTTTCTCGACCTGCCTCCCGACGTGCCCTTCTCGCCGGACGGCCCCCCGCCGAACGCCTGACCGAAGCGCCGGCTTTTCTTTTGTGGGTGTTGAAGGCCCGCTTACCGTCGCTTCAGCCGTCCGATCCGCTCTCTCCCTCGTCTCCGCCGGACGCGTCACCCGGCGACTCGCCCGGGCTCTCGGCCGGACCATCGGTTGCCGCTCCGTCGGTTGCTTCGCCGCCCTCCGCCTCGCTTTGCAGCACGGAGGCAGGAGCATCCGGAGTCGTGCCGAACTGGTCGCGCAGAATCGACTGCGGGGCCTCGGTCGAGCGTGAGGAGAGGATCGTCAGCACGAGTCCGAGAAACAAGAAAAGACCGCCGCCGATCCAGGTAAGCCTGGTGAGGAGAGAGGCCGCCTGTCTGCCTCCGATGAAGGAATCCGTCGAGGAGGATGCTCCGCCGAACGACGCGGCGAGTCCTCCACCCTTTCCGGCCTGGAGGAGAATGATGAGGATCATCAGTAGCGCCAGCACGCTGATCAGAATGACCAAAAACGTGAACATGGAATCACCTGCGCAACGCCGCACTCGCGGCTAGAAACTCGAATGCGCGGGCCGTCTGGCGCGCGCCGTGCAAGACTACGTCGGTCTGAGCCGCCGGAAGCTAGACGGTGCGCCGTCAGCCGGCAAATATGACTTCTTCCCGGCCCCTTCCCCGCTTCGCTCAGGCAAGAGTGCCTACCCGGCAAATGGAGGCGAAGCTTTCGGGGTCCAGGCTCGCGCCCCCCACCAACACTCCATCTACCCCCTCGGCGGCGAGAAGGGTCGTGATGTTTTCCGGCTTGACGCTGCCTCCGTAGAGGATGACCGCTTCCTCCGCATCGTCGGGCAACCGGGCCGCCAGCAGCTGGCGAATGAGCAAGTGCGCCTCGGCTGCGTCGTCGGGCGTCGCCGTTTCGCCCGTCCCGATTGCCCACACGGGTTCGTAGGCTACGACGACGTCGCGCCACGCCGTTTCGGCTCCAAGGCCGTCGAGGGCACTGTCCACCTGACGGCGGAGGACGCCCTCGAGCCTGCCCTCTCGGCGTTCGCCCAGAGTCTCTCCGACACACAGGACCGGCTGCAGCGTCGCCTCGAGTAGGCGAGTCAGCTTGGCCGACACCGCGTCGTCATCATCGCCGAACTCGGCTCGGCGCTCCGAGTGGCCAGCGAGACCCCACCCCACCCCTGCCTCGACCGCCATGGCAGCCGAGATGGCTCCCGTGTGGGCTCCTTCTTCGGCGCCGTGTACATCTTGGACACCTGTCTCGATGTCGCGGCGATCCTTCGTCGCCTCCAGAAACGCAGCGACGCTGATCGCCGGCGGGAAGAAGACCACGGTGCGATCGGGCTGCGCCGGGTAGAGCCGGAGGAAGCTCTCGAGGAAGGTCCGTGTCTCGGCAGGGCCCTTGTACATCTTCCAGTTGGCTGCCAGTACCGGCGTCTGTATCATCCCGGCTCTCCCGTCTCGTCCAAGGCCTCCAAGGCAGGCAGAGTACCCTTTGCCAGGTACTCGAGCGCGGCGCCCCCGCCGGTCGACACGTGTGAAACCGAGCTGACCAGCCCGGCCCGCCTGACGGCAGCTGCGGAATCTCCGCCGCCCACGACGGTAAAGGCGCCCTCTTCGGTTGCATCTGCAGCGGCCAAGGCGAGCGCGATCGTTCCGTCGTCGTACGGGGGGCGTTCGAACAGCCCCATCGGGCCGTTCCAGAAAAAGGTGTGGCTTCGCCGCACGGCCTCACCGTATCGATCTCTCGTTCGGGGGCCGATGTCGAGCGCACTATGCCCCTTGGGCACCGAGTCGGCTGCGACGATCCGGGGCTCCTCGTTCCGGGAGGGATCCGAGCTCACGACCAGGTCCACCGGAAGCTCGATGACGTCTCCGGCTCTTTCCAGAATCTCGCCGGCTGTCTTCACGGCCTCCGCTTCCACGAGGGAGTCGGCGAGGTCGAAGCCGCGTGCCCTCAGGAACGTGTTGGCCATCGCTCCGCCTATCAGAATGCGGTGGGCTCGGCTGAGGAAACCCTCCAGAAGGTCGATCTTGTCCTTTATTTTCGCCCCGCCCAAGGCAACTACGAACGGGGGGTCCTCCGTGAGACGTACTCGATCCAACGTCTCGATCTCCCGCTGGATAAGCAGGCCGGCCACCGCCGGCTTCAGAAGCGTTGCAACGCCGAAGTTGGAGGCGTGCGCCCGATGCGCCGTACCGAACGCCTCGTTGACGAACAGCTCACCGAGCTGCGCAAAACGGTGCGCCAGCGCCGCGTCGTTTCTCGTCTCGCCCAGAAGGAACCGCGTGTTTTCGAGCAGCAGTATCTCGCCCGTGCCGAGACCCTCGCTCGCGGCTACCGCCTCCAAAGAGTCCGCCGGTCCGCAGAATCGAACCGGCCGGCCGAATCCCGCTGCCAAAGCAGCCGCCACGGGCTGGAGAGAATAGCGTGGGTCCGGTTCTCCGCCAGGCCTACCGAGGTGGCTCAAGAGGACGGGCCGCGCGCCTCGATCCAACAGAAGCGCCAGCGTCGGGTAGCTCGCCTCGATGCGGGTGGCATCCCGGATCTCGCCGTCTTGTACGGGAACGTTGTAGTCGACGCGTACCAGGGCGCGGCGACCCGACAGATCGGGCCCGGTCAGCTGCCGAAGGTTCCGGCGCATATTCCCTTGGAGTGCCTCTGGCTCAGACTCCGGAGGCGGCCGGCTGCCGCGCCGCGACGAACGAGGCGAGCTCGAGGCACCGATTCGAATAGCCCCACTCGTTGTCGTACCAGGCGATGACCTTGACCATGTGGTCGCCCAGTACGGCAGTGGAAAGACCATCGACGATCGCGCTTGCCGGGTTACCTATGTAATCGGTCGACACCAACGGCTCGTCCGTGTAGGCCAAGACGCCGGCCAGCTCGCCGGCCGCCCTGCTCCGGAAAGCTTCGTTGACCTCACGGGCGCTCGTCTTGCTCTCGACCGTGGCCACGAGATCGACGATCGATACGTCCGGAGTGGGCACCCGCATCGACATGCCGTCGAGCCTGCCCTCCAGCTCGGGCAACACGAGAGAGGTGGCCTTGGCAGCTCCGGTGGTCGTCGGGATGATCGACATCGCCGCCGCTCGCGCGCGCCTCAGGTCCTTGTGCGGAAGATCCAGGATTCGCTGGTCGTTCGTATAGCTGTGAACCGTCGTCATCAGCCCCCGTTCGAAGCCGAACTGGTCGTGCAGCACCTTCGCCACCGGCGCGATGCAGTTCGTCGTGCAGCTGGCATTGGAGATCACGTCGTGCATCGCCGGGTCGTAAGCGTCTCCGTTCACTCCGAGTACGATCGTAATGTCGGGGGCCTTTGCCGGAGCGGTAATGATCACCTTGCTGGCACCTGCCTCCAGATGCTGCGCGGCCGCTTCTCGGGTACGGAAGAAACCGGTGGCCTCGAGTACGACTTCTACGCCCAGCTCTTCCCATGGCAGGTTGGCCGGCTCGCGCTCGGAGAGAACCGCTATGCTCTCGCCATCTACGTGTAGAGCGTCCTCCTCGGCCTGGACATCGCCCGGGAAGATCCCGTGGACCGAGTCGTACTTGAACAGGTGCGCGAGCGTATTTGCGTCCGTGAGGTCGTTTACAGCGACGAAATCAAGATCGTCCGATCGGCGGGCGATCGCCGCTCTCAGGACATTTCGTCCGATTCGACCAAATCCGTTGATCGCCACGCGTGCGGCCATGGCGCCATCCTCCTCGTTCAGGGTTGTGCGTGCGCGAAGCAGAACTGCCGAACACCGTGCTCGGACCCGCGTTCGCGTTCGGGCCTCATAACTTACATGCGCAGAGGCGAATTTCCAGCCGGCTCGAGTGTTAGCCAAGCCCGCGCGAAGCTGACGAGTCCGATTGCCGTCCAACCCGCCGCGGTGAGAGCGGTCGTGCAAGCTGCTGCGGTGGCTCCCGTGGTTACGACATCATCTACGAGAAGAACCGGCGGGTCCGGCGGGCCGGCGGGCCGGATCGCTTGAAACTGCCGGTGCACGTTGATCATCCGTTCCCGGCGGGCGAGCTTCGCCTGCGAACGATCGGCGCGGCGGCGCTCCAGAAGGGTCTCGACTTCGGCGTGCATGGCCAGGCCGAGTCCCTTCGCAAGCAGATCGGCCTGGTTGAAACCGCGCTCCCTCAGCCGAGAGGGCGCGATCGGAACAGGCGCGAGGGTAACTCCGGCCGGAGAGACGTCCGCGAGGCTGATCAGCCCGCTCGCGGCCTCCACGAGCGCGCTTCCCATCTGTGTCCCCAGAGCGGTCCAGCCCGAGTACTTCAGGTAGCGCAGAAGCCGGGCCGCGTCGTCTCTCATGCGGTAGGCGGAGGCGGTCCGCAGCGTGACGAGCGGCCAGGCGGAACAGGCGGCGCATCCTCCCCGCTCAGAGGGTGTAAGCCGGGTTGCCCCGCAACGCTTGCAGCGGGGGTGGAGGACGCGCGGCAGGCGGTGCCAGCACGCAGGGCACACCGGCGCGACTCCCGCTTCCAATGTGCTCGAGCAGAGCACACAGCACGGAGGGAGCAGCAGATCGAAGGCTCGACCGATCGGCCGAGCCAGCTCGGCGAAGAACGGTCGATTCATCTGCCGGGCAGAGAGGTTGCGAGCGCGGCGACCGCCGCTCGCTCCAGAGGAACGGTATCGATGTCCACGTCGAGCCAGTTTCGGAGGCTGCCCCTCGCCTGCTCTACCAGCATCCCCAAACCGTCCACGGCCGGGATTCCCTCCCGTTCGGCGTGCCTCGTCCAGTCCGTTCCGCCGAGCGCGTAGACGCAGTCGAACGCCGCTCGTGCCTCCAGTCCCGAGAGATCGATGGGCAGCGGATCAGCGGCATGCAGTCCGAGCGAGGTCGCGTTGACTACGAGGTCGTAGCCACGGCTCGCCTCCCGAACATCGCCGAGCAAACGAAGCTCCAGTCCATCCGCATGTATCTCCGCCAGCATCCGGGCTGCTCTTTCCTGATTCCGATTCAGAACGTCCACGGATTTTGCTCGAGCCTCGGCAAGAGCGACCAGGACGCCCCGGGCGGCGCCACCAGCCCCCAAAAGCAGACAGCTGGCTCCTCGAAGGCGGCTTCCGGCCTGCTCGGCGAAGCGGCGGGCGGCTGAGAGAAACCCGTCAACGTCGGTGTTGTCGCCGGCCAACGAGCCTGACCGGTCCGGCCAGAAGCAATTGCACGCTCCGCTTCTCAGTACCGCGGGACTAGGGGTATCGAGGGCAGCTGCCGCTCTGAGCTTGTGCGGAAGCGTCACGTTCCCTCCGCCTCGAGATGCCGCGTCGAGCATGGCGGCGCCCAGATCGGCGTCAACAACCCGCTTGGACTCGTATGCGGCATCCACTCCGAGTATGTCGAAGGCCGCCGTGTATAGGGCCGGCGACACGGAGTGCTCGACGGGATCGCCGAGCAGCCGGTAGATCGAGGTCACTGGCTTGCGGAGGATTCGGCGGGCAGGTCGAGCGAATCGAGGAACGCGAAGATCGAGGCTTCCAAGAGCACGTAAGCCTCCTGGTACTGCTCCATCCAGCCTCCGTACGGATCCGGGACGGCCTGCCCGTGTCTCACGTCGTCCATAGGCAGGTAGCTCGTGACCAGGTTGCGCCCGCCGTCCGGGGCCAGCCGTGCGGCGACGGCGAGATGACCCTGATCCATCGCGAGGATGAGGTCGGTAGACCGGGCCAGGTCGGATGTGATCTGCTTGGCTCGGTGCGGCCGCAAGTCTAGGCCATGCTGTCCGGCAACGATCTCCGAGCCCTCCGAGGCCGGCGCACCATCCATGGCCATCACGCCGGCCGAATCGAACTCGATCTCGAGGTCACGCCGGTTGGCGGCCTCGCGAGCGATCACCTCGGCAAGCGGGCTCCGACAGGTGTTGCCGGTACACAGGAAGAGGACGCGGCGTACGGAAGGAGCCGTCACACATCAATCTCCAGGCAGCGCGCTATGCGTCGTCCGTCGATCGGCCCGTGCCTGAGAACGCTCGGCCTCCTCCCGCGGAGGGAGAGGATGGTGGATGCGCCCGATGGGGTGAGCGAGCCGGCCGACAGGAAAGTTAGCGGGACGGTCGATTCGGGCATTTCTTGCAGCTCCATGCGCACGACTCTCGGATCCGACGCCGGCCGTTCCCCCGCCAGGTTCAGGCTTGTGGAGCTCATCAGGGCCCGCCAGCGACCCAATACGACGAGCAGAATCGGGTGACTGTCCACCCGTAAGGCAACGCCCTCCTCGCTTCCGTCGTTCAGCACTATGGTGAGTGGGCCCGGCCAAAACTCCGCTGCGAGTCGCTCGGCTCGCTCGTCCCACTCTGCCTCCGGCAGCTCGCGACGGAACGTCTCAGCGCTTCCGGCCAGCCGGATGAGCTTCCGCGTCGGAGTCCTGCCCTTGAGGCGGTTGATCTCGGCGTCCAGCTCTGGGGTGGCTGCGGCACCGATTCCGTACGAGGTAGACGTTGGGTGAACGAGAAGCTCGCCTGCCGTCAGCGCAGCGACGGCGGCTGACACGCCTTCCTCCCAGCTCAGCGGATCGCGAGGCGGCATGCTCAACTCCCGGGCTATCATCACCCCAGAATCTCGACCATCTCCCGAACGTGTGAGACAGCGACGACTTTCGGATCTCCCGACCTGCTCTTCACTGCCTTACGATCGTCCGCCAGGTGTGACTTCGCTGGGGGCGCGATCACCTCCCTGATGCCGAGCCGACCCGCCTCCGCGACCCGCCGATCCAGCCGCGGTACCAGCCGTACCTCTCCGCCGAGGCCGAGCTCCCCTACGAAGGCCCGGCTGCCGGTGGCCCGATCCAGTTCGGTGCTCGCCAGCGCGGCCGCGACGGCGAGATCGGCGGCCGGATCCATCAAGCGAAGCCCGCCCACCACGTTTACGAAGACGTCACGATCGATGGCGGCCACACCGGCTCGTCGCTCGAGGACAGTCAGGAGAAGGGCCAGGCGCTTGGCCGGAAAGCCACTGGTCGTGCGTTGGGGCGTTCCGAAGCGGCTCTTTGAGGTGAGGCACTGTACCTCGGCCAACATCGGCCGGGATCCCTGGAAAACCACCGCGATGGCGGAGCCGCTAGCTTCGCCGGCGCCCGACACGAACACGTCGGAAGGGTTGTCGACCGAGATGAGACCGGAGTGACTCATCCGAAAGACCGCGACTTCGTCCACGCTGCCGAACCGGTTCTTGGTAGCCCGGAGAATCCGATACTCCTGTCCCCGGCTTCCCTCCAGGTGGAGCACGGCATCCACGAGGTGCTCGAGGGTGCGCGGGCCAGCCAGGTGGCCCTGCTTCGTAACGTGCCCGACCATGACGACCGGTGTACGGGTCGCTTTTGCGTACTCCTGCAACGCCGAAGCGCACTCCCGGACCTGACTGACGCTGCCCGGCGGCCCTTCGCTTCTCGTGCTCGTGAGCGTGTGTACCGAGTCGATGCCGAGCAGAGCCGGCTTGCTCGCGTCGGCCGCCCGAATCACCTCTTCTACATCGGTCGCTCCGAGAAAGTCGATGTCGAGCGCCTCGCGGCTGACGCGCTCGGCACGGAGCCGCACCTGCGGCGCGGACTCCTCTCCCGAGATGTAGAGGGCCGTCCCACCCGAGCCTCGGATCGAGGCGGCTGCCTGGAGGAGGAGCGTGGATTTGCCGATGCCGGGCGGGCCGCCCAGAAGGACCAACGATCCGGCGACGAGTCCTCCTCCGAGCACCAAGTCGAGATCGCCGACGCCGAGCGTTAGCCGATTCGCCTCGCTGAGTGCAGCATCACGCAGCGGCGCCGCTGACAGTTCGCGCGCCTGGGTGTGCGTTCGGGATCTGGTGGCGCGGGAAGGACGCCCGGCTCCAGGGGCTTCAGCGAGGGTGTTCCAGTCGCCGCAGGATGGGCAGCGGCCCTCCCATCGCAGGCTCTCGTTTCCGCAGGAGGTACAGAAGAACGGCGCCGCCGCCGATCTAGGCCTCCCCGGCCGGCTCATTGTCCGGTCCTGCTCACAACGGTGGCGACGGGCTCAAAAAGGCTCATCGCGCTCCGTGCGCGAGTCGAAGAGCGTGTATTGCTTGTGAAAATAGAGCGGCACGTCGCCCGTGGGTCCGTTTCGCTGTTTTCCGACGATCAGCTCCGCTTTGCCCTCAAGCGAGTTACCGTCACGGTCCACGGGCCCTTTGTACACCTCTTCGCGATAGACGAACATGACCAGATCCGCGTCTTGCTCGATGGCCCCGGACTCGCGCAGGTCTGCCAGCACCGGTCGGTGATCCGTTCGCTGTTCCGGCGCCCGCGAGAGCTGCGAGAGCGCAATCAGCGGCACGTTCAGTTCCTTGGCCACCGCCTTGAGGGACCGGGAGATGGAGCTGATCTCCTGCTGCCGATTCTCGGCTCCACGTGGACCATTCATCAGCTGAAGGTAGTCGACGATCAGCAACGATAGATCAACCTCCGACCGGAGGCGCCTCGCCTTCGCCCGAAGCTCGAGAGCGCTGGTCGCCGGAGCATCGTCGATCCAGATCGGTGCGGTATTCAGCAGCCCGGCGGCCGTGGCCAACCGTCCGTATTCGTCGTCCTCCAGCCTTCCCCGCCTGAGACGCCCGGAGTCCACTCGCCCCTCGGCGCAGAGGAGGCGCTGGACGAGCGATTCTTTCGACATCTCGAGCGAAAAAATGGCGACTGCCTTGTCGTGCTCGATCGCCGCGTGCTGAGCGAAGTTGAGGGCGATCGCCGTCTTCCCCATCGAGGGGCGCCCGGCGACGACGATCAGGTCGGCGGGTTGGAAGCCGGCTGTCAGATGATCCAGATCCGGAAACCCGGTCGGGATTCCGGTCACGGAGCCGGGGCTTCTCTGCAGCTCTTCGATACGCTCGAAGGTCGGCCAGAGGATCTCCTTGATCCAAACGAACCCCCGCCGGCTGGCGGCCTGTGAGATCTGAAAGATCCGCTGCTCGGCCAGGTCCAGCGTTTCCTGGGAGCTGCCCGCCGGGGCGTCGTAGGCATCGCGGATGATCTCCGTCGCCTCTTCGATCAGGCGCCGGAGGACGGCCTTGTCCCGTAGGATTCGGCAGTGGTACTCGATGTTGGCGGCCGTGGGAACGGCGTCAACGAGCTGGGCCAGGTATTCCATGCCGCCGGCTGTTTCCAGCTCGCCGGCCGACTTCAGTTCGTCCGACAGGGTCACCGGATCAATGACTTCGCCTCGGCCGTAGAGGCGCATCATACCACGGAAGATCCGGCGATTGCCTTCACGGTAGAAAGCTGCGTCGTCGACCAGCTCCATCGCCACGGCCACCGCGTCTCCGTCGAGGAGCATCCCGCCTAGGATCGAGACCTCGGCTTCCTGCGACCACGGTGGCTGACGTCCAGAGAAGACGTCGTTGGCCATGTCGGTGAGCGTGCGCTCCGAGACCATCGAGTCGGTCATGTCAAGCCCATGGAAGATCGAGGGCCAGCTCGCCGCCGCTCGCCCCAGCGGCACGGGAGTCTCCGTCGAGCACTCGCCGAACGATCTGCAGATCCTCCCATGTCGGCCTCTTCCACCCGGGGTTTCTGAGCGAGGCCGCCGGGTGGTACGTGACAACGAGGGGATGTCGGCCGTACAGGTGCGTGCGGCCGCGGAGGCGGCCGATCGATTCCCTCGTCCCGAGCAGGGTCTGGGCGGCGAACGAGCCGAACGCGACGATCACAGCCGGGTCGATCAGATCGATCTGTTGCAGAAGGAACGGTGAGCAAGCGGCGATCTCCTCGGGGTGCGGGTTCCGGTTCCGCGGAGGCCGACACTTCAAAACGTTGCAGATATACACCTCATCCCGCCTGAGGCCGATCGACTGGAGCAGCAAGTCCAACAGCTGTCCGGCCCGGCCGACGAACGGACGACCGGTCTCATCCTCGACGGAGCCTGGCGCTTCACCGACACAGACTACTCTGGCCCCGACGTCTCCTTCCCCGAACACGACGTGCTGCCGCCCCTCGTGCAGCGCGCAGCGCACACAACCCAAGGCCACCTCGCGTAACTCATCGAAATCGAGCTCTCGAATGCGATCGGCCGTACCCTCTCTGGCCAGGCGCGCAAGCTCGGGCGTCGCGGATGCGGCAACCGGCGCAGCCTGCGTTTCCTCCGTAGATCGGGTGAAAACGGCAAGGGCCTCACGCCGGGTCAGGCCCGGAAAGATCACTGGCGGCTCTCCGAGCGAGATCCTTGCCTCCAGATATCGCCGAAGCGGCTCTCGGGGGTCAGTCAAGTCTCGATTCGATACGGTCCAATAGTCTGTCGGCGACCTCTTCCTTGGCGAGCACGGGCATCTCCTCCAGAGCTCCCCAGCGATCAATCAAGGTCACCCGGTTGGTCGGGACATCGAACCCGGCGAACGGGTCTCCGATCTCGTTCACGGCCACGAAGTCGAGGGCCTTGGATTCCAGTTTCGCTCGACCGTTCTCTAGCGCCGAGTCCGTCTCCAGCGCAAAGCCGAGCGTGAGGATTCCTCGCCGCGCTCGAACTTCGGTCGTCTCGGCCAATAAGTCCGGTCCGACGACCAGCTCGATATCGAGCCGCTTGCCGTCCTTTTTGATCTTCGAAGCACTCGGATCCGATTTGACGAAATCCGATACGGCGGCCGCCATGAGGAGCACGTGAGCTTCCTCCAGCGCCGAGGAAAGTGCCTCGAGCATCTGCTCGCTCGTTTCCGCCTCGATCACCCGAACGCCGTACGGTCTAGTGCGAGCCGTCGGTCCACTCACGAGCACGACGTCGGCACCTCTCCGCCAGGCTGACTCGGCCAGGGCCTGTCCCATATGTCCGGAGGATCTGTTTCCGATGTAACGAACGGGATCGATCGGCGCACGGGTGGGGCCGGCTGTGACCACGACGGTCCGGCCGGCCAGAGTCTGCTTTTCCAGCAGCCGGCCGGCCACGGCAAGGATCTCCTCCGGTTCCGACATCCGTCCGATCCCGACCTCTCCCTCCGCCAGCTCTCCTTCGGCCGGTCCCAGCATCGCGTAGCCGAACTCACCTAGGGTCGCGACGTTTCGTCGAGTGGCGGGGTGCTCCCACATCCGGGTGTTCATCGCCGGGCAGAGCAACACGGGGCAGGCGGCGGCCAACAGCGTTGCCGCCGCGAGGCTATCCGCCCGGCCGCTAACCAGCACCGCCAGAAAGTCAGCCGTGGCCGGCGCAACGATCGCCAGATCCGCGTCGCGTCCGAGAGCGATGTGGTCGAGCGGTCGCTCCCAGAGACTCGTTCCGGCTGGTCTGCCCGTGAGACCTTCGAACGTTGCCCTGCCAACGAATCTCTCGGCACTCGGGGTCAACACGACGTCAACCACCACCCCGACTTCACGAAGGCGGCGGACGAAGTAGGCGGTTTTGTAGGCTGCTATGCCGCCGGTCACGATCACCAGGATCCGGCGGCCGTCGAAAGGGCGCACTCTACTTACCGAACGTGCGCGTCCACGCTTAACTGGAGGCTACTCGAGAACCGGGCGGCGCTTCGTCACGAGGCGGTATTCGAGCTGCCCGGAGGTGAGCGCATCGAGGGACAACGTCGTGAGCTTGACGGGTCCGTACGGAGAGCGCTCGAGCGGCAGGGCGTTCAGCTCGCGTGCGTACTTGGCCGCTACCAGAACGCCGAGGTACTTGTTGGCCGCCGTCTGGGCCACCTGCTTTGGCGTAAAAACCCTCATCCCGATCTCCTGTTCTCAGGCATCATCCAACTCTTCACCGGCCGCATCCCCCTGCGCGGCCGAGATCTCTTCTTCCAGCGCCGACACGACTCTGACCAAATCAATACCCACACGTGCGGTCCGGGATTCCTCCGCCTCGAGGATCGCTTCCACTCTGCGAACCGTTTGCTCCAGATCGTCGTTGACGACTACATATTGAAAGTCGTCGGCCGCGTCGAGCTCGGTTGCAGCGCTCCGCAGCCTGCGCTGCAGGGTCTCTCGGCTCTCGCTCCCGCGTTGCCGCAATCTGGAGAGCCACGCTCCGGCCGGCGGCAGGAGAAACACCGTCACGGCTTCAGGAACTGCCTCTCTTACCGCTCTGGCTCCCTGAACATCGATGTCGAGCAGCAGGTGAACTCCATCCGCCCGCGCGGCCTCGAGGTTGGCGAGAGGCGTGCCGTACAGATCTCCGTGGACTTCCGCCCACTCGAGCAACTCGCCGCGGCTGCACCTTTTGTCGAACTCGGCGCGCTCGAGAAACGTGTAGTGCACACCGGAGTTCTCGCCGGCCCGTGGTTTCCGGCTGGTGACCGAGACCGAGAAACGAAGATCTCCGCGGCGGTCGAGGATCTCCCGCACGAGCGTCGTCTTGCCGCTGCCGGACGGCCCGGCAAGAACGATCGGGAAGGTGCTGTCACGCATGTGGACCGATCATTCGATGTTCTCCACCTGCTCGCGCAGCCGCTCGAGCCCGTTCTTGGTCTCCACAACGTGCCGGGAGATCTCGGTGTCGTTTGCCTTCGATCCTACGGTGTTTACCTCGCGGTTCAACTCCTGGATCAGGAACGCGAGGCGCTTGCCGACCGGTTCGCCGGCATCGGACCGAAGCAGATCGCGAAAGGCCGCGAGGTGGGCTCTCGCTCGCACGACTTCCTCTCCGATGTCCCACTTGTCGGCGATGAGCGCGATCTCCTGCTCGAGCCTCCCGGCGTCCAGGTGGATGCCGTCCGACAGCTCGCTCACGGCGCGCCGCAGTCGGTCTCGCTCTCTCGTGAGGCGCAGCGGGGTCAGGGTCTCGACCGCGCGCAAAGCGGCATCGATCTCTTCCAGACACCCAGCGAGATCCTCCTCCAGCCTGCTGCCCTCCGTTTCCCGCATTTCGACGAGCTCATCAATCGCTTCGTCCACTACCTCGTCCAGGACCGCGGCGTCGACCCAGCCCAGATCGTCGGTTCGCTCGTCGCGGAGAAGCTCACGTACGGCGGAGACGGTCAGGCCCATGTCGATCTCCCCGGAAAGCCCGTGCTCCTCACGCAGCTCTCGGAGGGCTGTCAGGGTGGCATCGAGCCGCTCCCGGTCGATCTCCCAGTGCCTACTGCTGCCCGGTGCCGGGCTGGCGCCGACGAGAAAGCTGATGTGCCCTCTTTTGATCCGCTTGGCCAGGTGAGCCCTCAGGCCCGGCTCCCAGGATTCCGCCCCCTGCGGCAGTCGGAAGGACACGTTGAGGTGGCGATGATTCACGGATTTCAGCTCCACCGTAAGGGTGCCCTTTGGCAACTCCCTCGAGGCGGCGCCGAATCCTGTCATGCTGCGTAACACGGGTACCCTAGCCGGCTGTATTGGCGGTCAATTGAAGAACTCCCATTTGACACCGAAGATCGTGACCGTGTTCGGGTACGGAAACCCCAGGACATCCTCGTCGAGCTTACGATCCAGGTTGTCGACGCGGAGGAAAAGGCGGAAGTCCTTGATCTTGAGGAGAAGATCCAGGTTTAGTCGCGTCAGCTTGTCTACCGGAACCGGGTTCGCGACGCCCGGAGCGGAGGTCAACATGGCGCTCCTGTAGACCGCGGCCAGACCGAGGTCGACCAGGAGGTCCCCCTTGAAGAAGGGCTGTCGAATGCCCAACCGGGCTCGGGCCACGTCCGCCGGCAGGTAAAACGGCTGGCCCTCCGATGATGGGGTCTGATGGCGCCAGAAACCGGAGATGGTGAGAGGGCTGGCACCTCTGATGAACGAGCCGAACGGGATGAGCGGCCCGTCCAGTGATCCCTCGAATGCGGTGACGTCGACCTCGGGTCCGGGCTGGAGGGACAGGTCGAACGGGGCTCCGAACGGTAGCTGGCGACTGAGCTTCTGGCTCGAGAACCGCCCACCGATGTCAAAGGGCCCGAGAGCCAGGTCGAGGCTTCCGACGAACGCATCGAACGACAGCGAATCGGCCTCGTTTGTGATGGGGCGAGAGAGACCTTTCGTACCGGTTGCCCCACTCGCCCGGAGCACGATGTCGACCGGAGTGAACGGCCCCAGGGCGATTCCACCGCCAAACGAGGCCACGCTGAACGACTCCCAGCTGGAGCCTTCCGCCGAAACATCCAGTCCGACCCACCGACCGAAGCGGAACCCGGCAGCCACGTCACCCACCACACTAGGGTACGATGGACCGCCTCCTCCGTATGCGATGGCGCCTCGCGCGAAGCCCCACTTCGGGGTTGCCGTGACGGCCACGGCGGCCCGATTCACTTGCACCAGGGTCGAGTCGGCGAACGTTAGCCTCGAGTTGCTGAGCGCCAGATCGGCGACGAGACCGGGGGAGATCTGCCGACGGCCCGTGAACACGATCCCCCGGCGGTTAAGCTCGAATTGATCGTCGCCGGTCCGGTCGATCGTCTGGTTCTTGAACTGGAGCTGGAAACCGGTCTCGTTGCTGCCTGGCATGAAGGCGATCGTGGCCCAGAAGTCGAGCCGGTTGGAGAGCTGCTCCCCCGACTTGACGTTCAGGAGGTCCACCGCGCCCGCGATGGTCAGCGAGCTTCCCCACCCGTTGGCGAAGATACCGCCCAAGAGATCCAGCTTGGGGGACCCTGCACCGCCCCCGAAGCGGGCGTATGCATCCGGCTCGCGCTGGCGATGCGTGAAGATCTCGACCACGAAGCCGGACGCGCTTCGGCGCACCCTGACCTTTTCCAGGTAGGCGAGAGGTATGCGGACGAGGTCGGACTCGCCCGATTCCATCGGCGGCAGCTCCCGACCGTCCAAGAGAATGCGCACGAAACCGGCTCCGAAAGCCCCGTCGGTGAGCTGATGGACGCCGTTGAAGTAATTGGCCCGAATGGGTGTGAAGCCGGGCGCGACGTCGGTGAGGAATCCGAGTAGGCTCGTGGCATTCGAAGTCAGGATCGCGTCACGATTCCACTCCCGGACCTCGTACGAAAAGCTGTCCGGCTCGACCGGTGCTGCCGGGAAGCCCGGGACTCGCTTCTGAGGCTGCGCCTGCTCGGCGTCCTGCGACTCCCCGCCCGGGAAATCCACCCTCATGCTGTCGGGCAGGATCTCCACCCCCTCTGGAAGCCGCCGCGTGGTGTCGGCCACGGCGCTATCGGGGGCTACCGGACGCTCCTGAGGGTCCGGCGGTGGCGGCGGTTCCGGCTCCTGGGCCAGCCCGCTGGCCGGGAAGGAAAACGCGCAGCCCGCGATGGAGAGCGCGAGTGCGGCGGGCCTCAACACGCTCAGCCTTCGACGGGATGGCGCCGAGCGCGCGAACGAGTCAGCTGAGCGCTCGCACCCAATCGACGAGAAGCCGGACGCCGAAACCGGTGGCGCCCTTCGGCTGATAACCGGCCGCCTTGTCGGCCCACGCGGTACCGGCGATGTCCAGGTGGGCCCACGCGATGGTCCCAACGAACTCTTCGAGAAATTTGCCCGCGGTAATCGGGCTCGCATCGCGGCCGCCGCTGTTCTTGATGTCCGCGATGTCGGAGTCCAGCTGAGGCCGGTACTCCTTCCACAGAGGGAGTCGCCAGACTCTTTCGCCAGTTCGATCCGAAGCCTCGAGGAGCTGCGCGGCGAGCTCTTCATCGTTGCTCATCAGGCCGGCCGCCTGTTTCCCCAGAGCCACGACGCATCCGCCGGTAAGGGTGGCGACGTCCACGATTGCCGATGGCGAAAGCCGAGTGGCGTAGGTGAGCGCGTCTGAGAGGATAAGACGACCCTCAGCGTCGGTGTTGATGATCTCGATGGAGATGCCAGACGCTCCGCGAATCACATCGCCGGGCTTTACCGCGTTACCCGATGGGAGGTTCTCGGCTGTCGGCACGAGCGCGATAATCCGCCGAGACGTTCCCAGATCGGCCAGCGCGCGCACAGCTCCGATGACCGCGGCGGCGCCGGCCATGTCGTATTTCATCTCTTCCATGCCCTTCGCGGGCTTGAGCGAGATACCGCCGCTGTCGAAGGTAATGCCCTTGCCTACGAGAACTACCGGATCTCCACCCTCTCCGCGGTGCTCCATAATGATGAACCGCGGCGGTTCTCTCGAGCCCCGCGAGACGGCGAGCAGGGCTCCGAAGCCCTCGGAGCGCAGCCGATCCGCGTCCCACGTCTCGACCCGTACTCCCCTTTCCTCGAGCGTCGAGGCCTCTTCGGCGAGTCGAGTAGGCGTGAGGACGTTGCCTGGCTGAGAGACGAGCGACCTCACGTCATTTTGCGCCTCGGCCACCTGGCGACCGAGACTCAGGGCAGCCTCGGCACCAGCAATCGGTTCTCGGCTCCAGATCCGGGCGACGGCGGGACCCGGCGGTTTGCGGCCGTTGCTCCCTTCGCCCTTCAGCGCGTCGTATCCGAAATCGCCCAACACGAGGCCCTCGGCGGCAGCCTGGGTTTCAGCCTCACCTGAAGAGGCATCATCGAGCAGGAAGGCGAGTGAGGAGAGGCGTTCCGCCCGGCAGAGACGAACCGCACGACCAGCCAGGGCGCGGAGCTGCTCCGGGCCTTCTGTTCTGTCTTTCGAGCCGAGAAGGAGGACATGGGGCTGGCCGATGCCGGCCGGGAAGAAACGCGAAGATTCCGCCTCACCTGAACGCGGTTCTTGGTCCAGCCAGCTAGAGATAGCACCTCCCATCCGCTGGTCCAGCTCGGTCAGGAGATCGGTCGGTCTACCAAGCGCCGGAATCGCGAGCAGATCGACACCCAGCTCATCGAGGGCGCCGGACCGAATCTCGATTTTGCGCAAGCGGACCTCCTCCACCAAAACGACGGGGCAGCCAATCCGGCCGCCCCTATGATAGTGTAAAAGCTGTCAGATGTTAGGTGCTGTTTCTTCTCAGGCCTCCCCCTGACCCTACTGCAGCACCTTGTCCGAAGCGGCCGAGAGCAGGTGGTCTCTGAGATCTTCCGTCGACAGCGACTGGAAGAGGCCGTTCGGCAGGTGGGCTCGTCTCTGCGGCTCCGAGGCGTCGGAGAAGCAGACAAAAATCACCGCTTCGTGATCGGGTTTCAGAGTCGGCTCATCAGGCTCCGGCCAATACACGTCGCGCGAGGCCAGCCATGCTTTCCACCGTCTGCCGTCCTCGTCCAAGAAATGTCTCGTCATCTGAACCTCGTTCCCTTGTGAGGTCGTCGTGAAACGCGCGTCCGGCGAGGATGCGCGAGCACGAATAGCGATTCGGACCGTGTGCAGCCAGACGCACCTGGCGGCCTAGCGTAAAACTCAGATGGAACTTCAGGTTGGAATGCGTAACTCAATCAAACACTACCACTTGATCTGCTACACCATTAATCGGATTGGGTTTCCGGAGCTGGGCGCCTTCCGGCGTCGAGTCCAGGAAGCCGGCAGCCGAGAGCCAAGCCGAGGCCCATCCCACAGATCAAGGCTGCAAGAAGAAGGGTAAGGAAAACATGCATCATGAAGGATGGGGCATCGAGGGCGGATTGTCCAGGACCGGGCTCGCATCGTGGACATGGAAGAGGGCCGGCGCCGGCCGGCCCTCTTCCATGCATCCCGGTCGAATCGAGGCTCTACTTGACGGACACCTCGATCTGTCTCGGTTTCGCCTCGGCTGCCTTCGGCAGGAGCACCGAAAGCACTCCGTTCTCGAGCTTGGCCTCGACATGCTCGGCATCAATGTTACGGGGCAGCGAGAATCGGCGAGTGAAGTTGCCGACGTACCGCTCACGTACGTGATAGTCCGACTCCTCACTCTCAGCCTCGACCTCACGCTCGCCCCTGATCGTGAGCACGCCTCGCTCGACGGTCAGGTTTACGTCCGCGGCTTCGAAGGCCGGTAGATCCAGCTCGACTCGGAACTCCTCGTCGGTCTCGTAGAGATCCGCCCGTGGGCTCCACGCCGTCCGCTCGAGACCGGGGCGGACGAAGAAGCTGTCGAACAAACGGTCCACCTCCTGCAGGTCGGTGGGCCAGAACGCTCGGAACCGGCTAGTCGTGGGTAACATTCTCTCTCTCCTTTGATGTATCACGTCTCGCCGCCGTCGGAACGCGCCAAACGACGGGCGCAGATTCACCCAATCTAAAGGCAAGCGCCATACCACCAGGAACGCTAGAAATGGACTCTTCTCCTGCCATCCGTGCACAGATCGATCCGGTGTCGATCGAGGTGGCAGGCCGCAGTCTGCCATCCGGGCAGCGGCTCAGTTTCCTCGCCGGCCGGGGTCGAGTCGG
This sequence comes from Gemmatimonadota bacterium, assembly GCA_039589875.1. GTDB lineage: Bacteria > Gemmatimonadota > Gemmatimonadetes > Palauibacterales > Palauibacteraceae. Next base: position 4,346 of record JBDHGL010000009.1, on the reverse strand, counting down.
GGGGTAGAGTCAGGCCGGCCGACGGGTCCGAGAGGCTTCGATCTTGCGAATCTCGGCTTGCTGCTCGCGGAGGATTTCCATGAGCCGGTCCACGAGCTGCTGGGCGACTTCCTTGGAACGCGGCTGCGCTGCGAGGTCGGAATAGTCGACGGGGTCGCCGTAGTAGACATAGATGCGCTGGAAGAATCGCGGGAAGCGGCATCCGACCGGCAGCACCCTGTCCATCCCATCGATCGTCACCGGCACGACGGCGGGGCGATTCCCCAGGATGACGAGTCCCGAGCCGGCTCGCCCGGGTCCGATGGTGCCATCACGCGTCCGGGTTCCCTCGGGGAACAGGGTCATGGTCCCTCTGGAGAGTGCCCGCATCATCCTGTACAACGCCCGAAGATCGCGCCGTCCGGGTCGGATCGGGATGCACTTCCAAAGGTCGGAGAGGAGCGCGAGCCACCACGGACGAAAGAAGTTCTCCTCCGCGGCCGGGTTCCAGGGAATCAGGTGCGGCTTCAGTAGAGACTGAGGATAGTATGCGCACACTCCGACCAGGAAACTGTCTATCATCGACTGATGATTGGACAGCAACAGAGTGTTCCGGAGCTGTGGAACGCGGCTGCGGCCGATGATTCGGGTTTGATTGAGGATGAAGAAGAGCGGGATCCCCAGGATGGTCACCGTGAGATTGGTGAACGCATATCGGGTGAACGGCCAAAGGAAGTTGAAAAGACGCCCGCGGTGCTCGGCTCGGTAGGGTCCCCGCATAACGGCGCGTTTCTCCGTCGGGCTACATCCGCTTGTAGCTCGGCCCGCTGCCGCCCTCGCGGGGCGTCCAGCGAGGGCCCAGCACGTCGGTGGCCTTGCAGTCCACACAGTTGGGGGCGTTGACGACCAGACTCCCTTCCTGCCAGTCGTAGACGCCGGCTGGACAGAGGCTTCGATAAAAGGTCGCGACGTCTTCGTCGATGCCCTCCCCCACGATCAGGTGGCTCGGGATGTCATCACGCGTGGCGTTGCCGGAGCGAAAGACGCCGTCCTCCTTGCTGAGCATCTGGCCCCCGTCGGCACCGACCGCGTCTCCCTCGACCACGGAGCGTCGCTCTGCCGCGTCTTCGGCCGATGGGATTCGCCAGCCGGGGAACGCCCCGTTTGTCGCCGTCATGATGGCCGCCTGCGCGCCGCCTGCATAGAAGCCTCTCTTAAAGGCGAGCCGCATGTTGCGGGTCCGATAGAGGTCTTTGCCAATGAAGCTGTCACGAACCCGGCGGTCGTAGATCGCCAGAGCATCTGCCGATGTGTCCTCGCTCTTTAGAGCGTCGAACGCCGCGCGCGCCGCCAGCATCCCGGAGAGAACGGCGTAGTGGACGCCCTTGAGAGCCGGAACGTTCACCAGGCCGGCCGCGTCGCCGACGATGAGCAGCCGGTCACCTGAGAGCATCTCCGGCAGGGCGTAGTAACCGCCTTCGGGTATCGTCTTCGCTCCCCATTCGACCAGCTCGCCTCCGCTCAGGTGCGCGTCGAACAGCGGGTGTCTCTTCAGCTGCTGGAGCAGCTCGTGTACGTCCAGCGAATGCCGGGCATAGTCAAGACCGGCGACCAACCCGAAGGAAACGAGATTCTCACCCATCGGATACATCCAGCTTCCTCCGAAGACATCCCGGGGAAGCGGCCAGCCAAGCGTGTGGATTACCGAATCGGGGGGGCGGGGAGTCTCCCAGAGCTCTTTCACGCCGAGCGCGAAGATCTGCGGGTTCTCGGATTCGATTCCCTGCCAATCCAGATAGGCCTGGGTGAGCGGGCCCCGCGTTCCCTCCGCCAGGACCGTGATCCGAGCCGTCAGATCGGTTGGGGCCATGTAGCCCGACCCGGGCTCGCCGTTCCGATCCAGGCCGGTAGGAGCCGTGCGGACTCCGATGACTTCCCGGTCTCGGACGAGCACGCCGTCCGCTGGAAACCCGGTGAAGATGTTCACGCCCGCCTCTTCTGCCTTTTCGCCCATCCAGCGCACGACCTCGCAGATCGAGGCCACGAAGTTACCGTGGTTCCGCATGGTGGGAGGCGTCGGCAGACGGTGGGCCCCTCCAGAGGTCATAAGGTAGACCCGATCTCCGCCCACCTGGCCCCTGAACGGGAATTCCGACTCGGCCACATCGGGAAAAAGCTCGCGGAAGGGGCCGGGCACGATCACCGCTCCCGAAAGGCAATGCTCACCGAGGGTCTCCGATTTCTCCAACACCCCGATCTCGATCTCTCCCAAGCTGCCGCCCGACTCGGCATCTTCTCGAGCGAGGCGGGCCAACTCGATCGCTCCGGCCAGTCCGGCCGGCCCGCCGCCGACGAACAGAACGTCCATCGGGACGGCCTCCTCGTCCGGTTCTTCACGGATCAAGAACCGATCCGTCGGCAGGGACGGTTGGTAGTCGGAGGGAACGAAGAATCGTGTCTCAGGTGTGGACATTTTGTTCGCCCTGTTTTCGGAGTACGGGAGCCTATCCCGTCAACCCGTACGTCGCCAGAGACCGGGGTGAAAGAGGAGCAGAACCGTGAAAATCTCCAGCCTTCCGACAAGCATGAGGAAGACCAGCACCAGCTGCGAGATCGGATCCATCCACCCGTAGTTATCCACGGCGCCGACGTCACCGATGCCCGGCCCGATGTTTCCAATGCTTGCCGCGCTCGCCCCGATCGACGTGTTCAGATCGTGGCCCAGAACCGCCATGAGGAGTACGCCTGCCGCGAAAAGCGCCAGATACACGATCACGAAGCTCAGAATGCGGAGCAACACGTCCTCCTTCACCACTCTCTGACCAACGCGCGCCAGGATCACGGCACGGGGATGGAGGCTCTTCCTCAGCTCGGACAGGGCCTGCCGTGCCAGAACGTAGATACGCAGCGTCTTCATGCCCCCCGCCGTCGAGCCGGCCATGCCTCCTACGAACATGAGAAGCAGGAGTATGACCTGAGCTCCGATAGGCCAGAGCTCGTAGTCGGCCGAGACAAAACCCGTGGTCGTGGCAATCGAGACCACCTGAAACAACGCATCTCGAAAAGCGCGCTCGAAGCCGGCCAGATCAAAGAGTCCATTACCGATCGTGATCAGCAGGACAAGCGCCGTGGCGCCGACCGCCATTAGGGTGAAGAACCGCCACTCACTGTCCTTGAGATAGACGCCGGGCCGTCCGGTGGCGGCTCGATAGTGGAGGGTGAAATTCACTCCGGCCAAGTACATGAAGAGGACGGTCACGTACTGGATGTAAGGTGAATCGTAAGCGGCGATGGATGCATCTCGAGGCGAGAAGCCGCCGGTGGATAGCGTCGTGAATGCATGTGTGACGGCCTCGAAGGGCTCCATGCCTCCCAGCAGATAGAGGACTGCCTGCGTGCCGGTGAGCGCGGCATAGACATACCAGAGCAGCTTCGCGGTCTGAGCGATTCTGGGCTGCAGCCTCTCTGGAGTCGGTCCGGGCACTTCGGCCTTGAACAGCTGCATCCCGCCGACGCCGAGAAACGGAAGGATGGCGATGCCCAGCACGATGATCCCCATTCCGCCGAGCCACTGCGTCAGCGAGCGCCAGAACAGGACACCGTGCGGCAGGCCTTCGATCTGGGCGAAGACGGTCGCGCCTGTCGTCGTGAAGCCCGAGACGGATTCGAACAGCGCTCCGACGGGCGAGGTGATGGTCCCCGTGAGGAGGTATGGAAGCGCGCCGGCCGCTCCGACGGCGATCCAAGCCAGCGAGACGACGGCGTAGCCCTCTCTTACCGTCAGATCGCGATCGAGTCCGGTCTGCCAGTAGCCGACAAGACCGAGCACCACGAGAATCGCCCCGGAGAGGAGGAAGGCTCCGGCATCACCGTCCCCGTACGCGCTGGCCAGTACGAACGTGAGCCCCAGCGCCCCGCTGAGGGCGAGGAGGATGAGGCTGACGACGTGAAGGAGGTGCCGGAAGCTCACGCGAGGAGGCGCTCGATCTCCGCTACCGCGTCGGGGGCCGCGAAGATGAAGGCTCGGTCCCCGGGACGGAGAGCGTCGTCTCCCCGCGGGGAGATCAAGGCACCCTCTCGGATGATCGCGCCGATGACGGCGTTCTTGGGGAATCTGACCTCGCGCAGCGGCCGGTTCACGATCGGCGCTCGCAGCCCGATCTCGACCTCGATCGCTTCCGCGTTCACCCCCTTGAGCGTGGCGACCGCCTGAACGCCCCCTCGCCTCACGTAGCGGAGGATCGCGTTGGCCGCGGATGTTCGTGGAGAGACCGCAGCGTCGATTCCAACCCGGGTTACCAGCGAGATGTAGTCCGGGCGGTGAATCAAGGTGATCACCTTTCTGGCGCCCATCGTCTTCGCGAGGA